>NZ_CDBZ01000159.1:638-25916 GCF_000819985.1 Aeromonas media
ACGATGAAGAAGATCAGCATGATGAACACTATGTCCAGCATGGGGGTCAGATCGATGGCCGCCTCATCGGCACCGCTGTCGCTGTGACGTTTTCTCATGGCAAAAACTCCTTGCTTGTTCTGTGCCCCGGCGGGCAGTACCTGGCCGGGGGAGTGCATCCTGCATCAGCCGTGTTTCAGGTTGTCTTCCAGCTTTTGCACCGCCAACTTGGCCTTGTGATCGAGCTGGTTGACAAAAAACAGGCCGGAAAGGGCGGCAATCATGCCCGCCATGGTCGGTACCGTCGCCTTGGAGATCCCCGAGGCCATCGCCCTGGGGGAACCCGTGCCGGTGATGGCCAGGGTGTCAAACACCTGCACCATGCCCACTACGGTGCCGAGCAGCCCCATCAGCGGACAGAGGGCGATCAGCACCTTGATGACCGGCATCCCCTTGTCCACCGCCATGGCGACCCGGGAGACCAGCTCGCGCCGGATCTGCTTGGCAGACCAGGAGAGGTGATCGCTGCGGGCCATCCAGGTCGCCTTGGTCTGCTTCACCTGTTTGGGGTAGACCGCCATGAAGTAGAACCAGCGCTCCAGCAGCAGGGCCCACATCATCAGGGTCAGGAAGAACAGGGCGACCAGTACGTCGCCCCCCAATCCCAGAAACCGGCGGACCGACTCGACTTCTTCAATCAACCAGAACCACATGGGTGACTCCTTAGGCTGCGGCTTTGGCGGCGTGCAGACGTTCCTGATAACGGGCGACGAAACCGGCGCTCTGCTCTTCCAGGACCTGGATGAGACGACGGCTCTGGGTCTGCACTATGGTGTAGAGGAACAGCATGGGCACGGCGACCACCAGACCCTGCATGGTGGTGACCAGGGCCTCGGAGATGCCGCCCGCCATCAGCTTGGGATCCCCGGTACCGAACAGGGTGATGGCCTGGAAGGTGGCGATCATCCCGACCACTGTCCCCAGCAGACCCAGCAGCGGTGCGACCGAGGCGATCAGCTTGATGAGGCTAATGCCCTTCTCGAACTTGGGTACGTTGCGCAAGATGATCTCGTCGAGCTTGGATTCCAGATCCTCGATGTTGTCACCGCGGTGGGACTGATAAGCCCCCAGCATCTCGCCGATGGGGTTGCCCTTGATAACCTGATCGGATTTCAGCTGCTTGCGCATGGAGGTGCCGATCATCGACAGACGCAGGCCGCAGAAGATGGCCAGCAGGGTACCGATGACCCCCAGTGCCAGGATCACGTAACCCACGGAACCACCCTGATCGATACGCTCCTTCAGAGTTGGCGACTGCACCAGCAGGGAGAGGATCACCCCGCGGGACGGGTCGATGAAGATGGGCTCGACGGCGCCGTTGCCCTGTTCAAACTTGGCGACGGGCTCCAGCACGGCATTCTCGGGCTGGCGGGAGAGCTGCTCGAACTTGCCGGTCTCCGGCACGAAGGTGAGGTACTTGCCCTCGGAAACGGTGTTGAACTCGCCGATCTGGGTCACCGTCTTCTCGGCCTGGTTGCCCTCGCCATAGACCACGGTGGCCGGGATCTGGCTCACCTTGCCACCATCGACCATGCGGCTGAGGGTGGTGGTCCAGAAGGCGGTCAGGTCGTCGCTGGAGGGGAGTTCCTTGCTCTCCGCCAGGCGGGTCAGCAGGGCGGTCTGCTCCGGATGCTCGACCCGGCGGGCGGAGGCGTTGAAGATCCCCTTGAACTCGCCAGCGAACTGGCGCAACACGCCAAACATCTCACCCATGTTGCCGGCACGCTGGCGCAGAGTCTCGGTCAGTTCGGTGAGCTGCTTGTCGTTGGCATCGAAGGTGGCCTTGAGTGTTTCACCCTTGGCTATTTCGGCGGCCAGCTCCGCCTTGGCCTTGGCCAGCAGGGCCCCTTGTTCGTTCTTGTCAGCCAGGAAGCGGGCCTCCCGCTCCTTGTTGAGCTGGGATTCGCTGGTACTGGCGGCTTTGACCTGGCTCAGCAGGGCGTTGAGATCCACCGGCTTCTCGGCGGCAGTCACCGGCAGGGTGATCAGGGTGGCTCCCGCGATCAGGGAGGCAATGGCAAGTTTGATTCCTTTCATGATGCTTTCTCCGCAGTTTGAACCGGCAGCTTGATGAGGGCGGGAGGCGCCTGCTTCTTGGCGATGCGAAGGCCCTGTTCCACTGCACTGCGATATTCCTGGGGCAGCTCTTCCCACTGGCGGGTCTGCTTGTTCCACATGCCTGTCTCGTTGCCGTCCGGGGACTGATAGAGCAGGGCAATGCGACCGACGCGCAGGAACTCGTAGGTCTTCTCGCCGCCGTCCTTGTCCAGGCTCGCCTTGTAGGACTCGATGGTGCGGCTGAAGCCCTCCTCGATCTGGTAGGCCTCGAGGATTTTGCGGTACTTCTCGGAGATGGTGACGTCGGCCCGGTTCATGAGGTCGGTCAGGGCCGCCACGCGGTCCTCCCGTTCGACCTTCTGGAACGGCAGGTCCAGGGAGACGAACTGATCGAGGGAGTCGATCATCTTGAGCATCAAGGGCACCACTTCGGTGCTGGTCTGATCGATCTGGGCGATCTGGCGCTGCATCGAGGCCAGCTCGGTGGCCTGGGAGTCGACCATCTTGCCCACTTGCTCGTTGTAGGTGCGCAGGCTGTCGACCTGACGCAGGGCGGCCTTGTACTGCGCCAGGGCAGACTCGGCAGACTCGGCGTAGCTGTCGATCTTCTGCTGGGATACTTTGGAGGCATTGTCGGTGGCGGCTTGAGCGTCCACTGCCTGACCGGCAGAGGCGGCACTCAGATTGAAGCTGGTCAGCAGGGCAGCCGAAACCAGGCTGCCGAGGAGCGCTTTCTTCATTGTAATAGTCCTTGTTTTCATAGGATTACCCTATCTCCGTGACTTCCTTGGAACCTTGGGCAAAGCCGGCCCGAGTGGGCCGGCTTGTCACTTGCTTGGTGGATTAGAACTTCTGGGCGTAGTCGAGGTAGTAGATGCGACCGTCGATGCTGTAGAGCTCGTCGTCATAGGTGAAGCCATCGCTCTCGAGGGACGGGCCCGCGTTGAACATGTTCTTCACCCCGACCTGGATCTTGCCGTTCCAGGGCGCATCCACCCCGACGTTCAGGTTCCAGGTGGTCTGGGACGCGATGTGGCCCACTTCCTCACCGGTGTCGGCGATGTAGTCCTGGCTCTGGGAGTCGATGTAGTTCGCGCTCAGATAGGTATCCATGTTCCACCATTGGGGCACGTTGACACCCACGCCGGAGCTGAAGCGCATCTGTGGCAGACCGTTCTGGCCGATCTTGTCGATGACGGGGCCACCGGCGTACAGGCCTTCCTTGTACTCCAGGATGTAGGTGCCGCCCAGGTCATAGCGAATGGTGGCGGAGTTCAGGTCGTAGCGGTAATCCAGCTTGAGATCCAGGCCGCTGGTGTTCAGGGTACCCAGGTTGACCATAGGTGCGATGGCACCGCTGATCTTGCCCTGGCTGTTGCGGGTGATGTTGCTGGAACCGCCGTTGTTCAGCTCGTCATAGATGACGGACTGCAGGGAGTTCAGCTGGATCACGTCCTTGATCTTGATGGTGTAGTAGTCCAGGGAGAGGTTCAGGTCATCCACCGGGCTGTAGGCCACCCCGAAGTTCCAGGTGTCCGCGGTCTCTTCCTTCAGATCCTCGTTGGCGGTGCGGGTGGTGTCGTACTGGCGGTTCGGGCAGTCTGCCGCCGAGATGCCGTTCGCCTCGCAGTAGACATAGTCCTTGGCCCAGTCGGCCGAGAAGGAGTCAGCCGCGTAGAGATCGCTCAGGCTGGGGGCGCGGAACGAGCGGGACCAAGAGGTACGCAGCATCAGGTTGTCGAGCGGCTGGTAACGCAGGCTCGCCTTGGGCGAGAAGGCGCTGCCGAAGTCGCTGTAATCATCAAAGCGACCGGCCAGGTTCAGCTCGACCTGCTCGGTGATGGGCACCAGGGACTCGACGTAGGCGGCGGTGACGTCGCGCACCCCGCCAGAGGAGTTGCCGGCGGAGCCGATGATGTTGCCAGCCTCGGACTGGGCATCGTACTTGTCGGTATAGACCCAGTCGTTGTACTCGGCACCGGCGTACCAGCTGACCGGACCGGCCGGCAGCTCACCCATGTCCCACTGGACACCGGCGTACCACTGGTAGAAGTCCATGGTGGAGCGGCGGCTGGTGTCGGCGGCCATGGCGGCCGTGCTCTTGGGATCGAACTCGCCACCGACGAACTTGCCGTCGGCGATAGCCTGCTGGGCGGCGGATTTGAGCACGTAACCGGTGCCGTTCTCCTTATTGTCGGTCTTGGAATACATGTAACCGGCGTTCCACTGCATGTCACCGACGCTTTCGGTGGTGACGGTGCCCTCGAAGCCGAGGTTCAGGCTGCCGGTCATGTCGGTGACGTAGTTGTCACGAGGACCGACGTTGCTGAAGCGGTAGTAGGCGTAAGCGGCTTCACCCAGACCCTGAGTGGCGGCGGCATCCAGGCCGTTGTCGGCGAAGAACTGCGCGTTTTTCGGGTTGGCCGGGTCTATGGCGAAGGCGCCGGCGGCGGGGGCGAAGCGACCGAAGCTCTCGACCCGGGAGCCGATGATTTGCGGCACGAAGTCCACGGTGTCGTTGATGTGGTAGCGACCGTTCACGTACAGGGTGTCACGGCTGCGGGAGGCCGTGGTGGCCGCGACCTGGCCGTAGTTGAAGTTACAGCCGCCCTCGAACCCGACGAAGGGCTCCTTGCATGAGCCGTCTGCATTGGTGGCGCCGGCCAGGGGGCCGTATTTCCAGATGGGGTCGCCGTTGCCGTCCAGGCCGGTGATCCCTTCCACGTTGCGGCCATAGGGACTGGGAGCATCGTTGCCCTGCTTGGCAAGATAATCACGATCACGGCTGTAGATGACGTCCTTCTTGTCGTGCTCGTAGACCGCCATCAGCGAACCCTTCTCGCCGTTGACGCCTGCCACGACGGAGCCGCTCTTCTCGTCACCACCCTCTTCGGTCGGGGAGCCGAGGCGACCCTGGAAGGTCAGGCCTTCGTAGCCCTCTTTGAGCACCACGTTGATGACACCGCCGATGGCGTCGGAACCATAGATGGCCGAGCCGCCGTCCAGGTTGACTTCGACCCGCTCAACGGCGGCCATGGGGATGGTGTTCAGGTTGATGGAGGTGCCACCCATGGTGGGGGAACCCGCGACCCGCTTGCCGTTCAGCAAGACCAGGGTGCGCTCTGAACCCAGGCCGCGCAGGCCGACGGTGGATTGGGACTGGAAGGAGCTGCCGGAAGCCGGGGAGACGCCACCAAAGGAGTTGTAGGAGGCCTGTTTGAGGTAATCGGCGACGGTCTGTTGACCGGATTGCTCGATTTTTGCCTTGGTCACGGAGACGACCGGGGTGGAGCCTTCCACATCGACTCGGGAGATCCGCGAGCCGGTGACCTTGATTTTCTGCAGTTTTTCGACGTTCTGGCCCTCTTCGGCCAGGACAGGGGTGGCCACAACTGCCGCGCTCGCCAAGGCAAACGCTACGGCAGCAGAGAGTCTGCTTTTCCTAAGCATCGCTAGTATCCTTCCTGATTGTTTATTGTTTGCTTCCTTTACCGCCCTCGTTGGAGCGGTGCGTAAGGCTTATCAAGGTTTGATGATTGACGTCAAATGGAGCGGCCAGGATGGGGAAGAGACGGGGGATTAGAAGACTATGTAGGATTTCGGCATATTTTTTGGCGTTTTATTCCGCAATAAATGCGAACAATAATGTAAAGATGTTGTTAATTTTGTCTTTTGCCATTTTATTGATTATTTTTGAACTTATCGATAAGTCGCCTGTCGTAATGTTCTTCATATCGCGTAATGACATTTTCTCAGTATTTAAATCTGTATTTGGGCGTGAGGCAGTTTCTGTTCAGGTTTCGTTCTTGGGATATTTCCCTCTTCTTTTATGGATAAAATGAAAACAGGGTGCGATTGATTTTATCTTTTTGTTTTTATTGGTTTTTTGTTTGATTTATACGACTGTTCAATTAATTTGTTAATATTTAAAAACAAGTTAAATGAGAATGCGTAGCAGTTTTTTATATGGAAGTTGGATTTTTTGGAAAAAAACATCAGTGAGTTATGCTGTTGACGTCATTGACCGTTGACCGGGTTAGTTCTACTTGATTTTTGTTGCAGAGCTTTTACAGTGACCGAGCGGGATTGACTGCCAATACCAGTCAATTCAGTGAGTAATGCCAGGAAGGACAGGTCGGTCACCGGATGTGACTGACCATAAAAGAACAACAAGGACGAGGTTCCACCATGCTGTCGTATTTCCTACGTCGGATGCTTTTGATCATCCCGACGTTTCTCGGTATCACCCTGCTCGTCTTCACCATCACCCGCTTCGTGCCGGGCGGCCCGGTCGAGCGCATGTTGCTGCAGGCTCAGGTATCACAGAACGAGACCGGCCGCTCCAGTGGCAGCAAGGGGGCGCAGGCGCTCTCCGATGAGCAGATCGAGGAGCTCAAGGCCTTTTACGGCCTCGACAAGCCCATGCTGATCGCCTACTGGGAGTGGCTGCAGAAGCTGGCGGTGCTGGATCTCGGGGAGTCGACCCGTTACTACGAGCCGGTGTGGGATCTCATCAAGGACAGGCTACCGGTGACCGCCTTCTTCGGGCTGGCGACCTTCCTGCTGAGTTACGCCGTCTCCATCCCGCTCGGGGTGGCCAAGGCCCTCAGGCACAACAGCCGCTTCGATTCCTTGAGCTCCATGCTCATCTACATGGCCTATGCGCTGCCCGCCTACGTGGTGGGGATCTTCCTCATCACCGTCTTCGCGTTTCATCTGGAGTGGCTGCCCATGGGGGGCTTCCCGGGGGACGACTTCGACTCGATGGAGAGCAGTTGGGATCAGATCCGTACCGTCTTCGCTCACGCCCTGCTGCCACTCATCGCCTATGCCATCGGGGATTTCGCCATCCTCACCATGACCATGAAGAACAGCCTGATGGAGAACCTGTCGGCGGATTACGTGCGTACCGCCGTGGCCAAGGGGCTGCCGTTTCGCAAGGCGGTCACCGACCACGCCATGCGCAACAGCCTGATCCCCATCGCGAGCCACCTGGGATCGGTGCTCACCGTCTTCTTCGGCGGTTCCTTCCTCATCGAGACCATCTTCAACATCGACGGCATCGGCCTGCTCGGCTATGAGGCCATCGTCGAGCGGGATTACCCCACCGTCATGGGCATCCTGGCCATCACCTCCATGCTGATGCTGGTGGGCAATATCGTCTCCGACATCTGCGTTGCCCTGGTCGATCCCCGCGTGCGGTTTGGAGACTGAGCATGAACCTGAATCCGGTAACCCTGAAAAAACTCAAGCGCTTCAAGTCGATCAAGCGCGGCTACTACTCCTTTGTCATCTTTTCGGTCCTGGTGGTCATCTCCCTGCTGGCGGAGCTCCTGGTCAACAGCCGGGCCCTGGCGGTGAGCTATCAGGGAGAGATCTACTTTCCCACCTATGGCGACGTGATCCCGGGCCAGCACTTCGGGCTCGATTACGAGTACGAGACCAACTACCGCCAGTTGCAAGCCAAGCTTGCGCAAGAGGCCAAGGGGGACTGGGTGCTGCTGCCCCTGGTGCCCTGGAACCCCTATGAGCAGGACTTCAAGGAGGAGGCCTACCCGCCCTACGCCCCCAACCTGGCGGAGCGCCACTTCCTCGGCACCGACACCAGCGGTCGCGACGTGCTGGCGCGCCTGGTCTACGGCTTTCGCATCGCCATCGGCTTTGCCTTCATCACCCTGGTGGCGAGCTATGTCATCGGGGTCAGCATCGGTTGCATGATGGGCTTTCTCGGCGGACGGTTTGACCTTGTGTTGCAGCGTTTTATCGAGATCTGGTCTCAGGTGCCGTTTCTCTACGTCATCATGATCCTGGTGTCGCTGGCCAAGCCGAACTTCGGCCTGTTCGTGGGCATCAACGTGCTGTTCGGCTGGATGGGGATCACCTGGTACATGCGCACCCTCACCTACAAGGAGCGGGCACGGGACTATGTGATGGCGGCGCGGGCGCAAGGGGCGACCACCCGGCGCATCATCTTCAACCATATCCTGCCCAACACCCTGATGATGATCGTCACCCTGGCGCCGTTCGCCGTGGTGGGCAATATCTCCACCCTGACGGCGCTGGACTATCTGGGCTTCGGCCTGGCGCCGCCAACCCCGAGCTGGGGGGAATTGCTCTCCCAGGGGATCAACAACCTGGATGCCATCTGGATCGTGAGCTCCGTGGTGGTGGCAGTGAGCCTGGTGCTGATCATGGTCTCCTTCATCGGGGAGGCGATCCGCGAGGCGTTCGATCCGCGCAAATTCACCCGTTATCAGTGACCCGGGGCCCGCCTCAGGGCCCTGGGTATCCAACCCTTAATTGAGACGCCCCCGGTGCAGGGGCCAGACCTGGAAGTCAAACATGAAAAATAAAATCAAATGGATAGGTGCGCTTTTTCTGCTGGTGAACGGATCCTGGGTGTGGGCCGCCAGCCTGCCTGCGGATCTCAAGTGGGAGACCAACGACACCGACCCCACCTTCGCTTCCCCCAAGGCGCTGCCCGGTGGCACTCTCAACCTCTTCATCGACAGCTTTCCGCTGACGTTTCGCACCGTGGGGCCCGATTCCAACGGTTCGTTCCGCTCCTTCATCCAGGACAACCAGCTGAGGCTCATCAGCTTCCATCCCAACACCGGCAACCCGATCCCCTCGCTGGCGAGCGCCTGGGCCATCGCGCCGGACAGCCAGACCGTCTACTTCAAGCTGGACCCCCGCGCCAAATGGTCTGACGGCAAGCCGGTCACCGCCGACGACTACACCTTCGGCTACGAGATGATGCGCTCCAAGGACATCAAGGGCCCTTGGTTCAACAACTACTACACCACAGAGGTGGTGGCGGTGGAGAAGGTTGACGATCACACCATCCTGGTGAAGGCAGGCAGCCGCAAGGCCAGGCTGGATCTCCTTAACACCACGGAGCTGTGGCCCCAGCCGAAGCACTACTACAAGATGGGACCGAACTGGGTGAAGCAGTACAACTGGGCTGTAGTCCCGACCACGGGCCCCTATGTGATGAGCGAGGTGAAGAAGGGCAAGTCCATCACCTTCAGCAAGCAGCAGAACTGGTGGGCCCAGAACGATCGTTACAACCAGCACAGATTCAATATCGACCGCATCAAGGTGCAGGTGATCCGCGACCACAACATCGCGTTTCGCCACTTCCTGAAAGGGGAGCTGGACACTTTCGAGATGATCCTGCCCAACTGGTGGCATGAAAAAGCGGTCACCCCGGAATACAAGAAGGGGTACGTGCAGAAGGTGATGGCGATGACCGACACCAAGCAGGGGGGGCAGGGGGTGCACCTCAATGTGGCCAATCACAAGCTGGCGGACGTGAATGTGCGCCTCGGCATCCAGCACGCCATGAACCTGGACAAGATGATCGCGACCGTGCTGCACGGCGATTATGACAGGGCCACTACCTTCGGCTCGGGCTTTGGCGAATTCACCGACATCAAGCTGCCGGAGCGGGCCTATGACATCACCAAGGCGCGGGAGTACTTCGCCAAGGGCGGCTACAACAAGCCGGGGCCGGACGGCATCTTGCAAAACGACAAGGGGGAGCGACTGACCCTTGCCCTCACCTACACCAGCCAGGAGCACTCCAAGCGGCTGACCGTACTCAAGGAAGAGGCCAAGAAGGCGGGCCTGGATCTGGAGCTCAACCTGGTGGATGGCGCCACCGGCTTCAAGGTGATGCTGGAGAAGAAGCACGAGGCTGCCTGGCTCGGCTGGGGTGGCGGTGGTCTCTACCCGCAATATTGGGAGTCGTTCCACTCGGCCAACGCCAACAAGCCGCAGACCAACAACCTGTTCAATGTGGCCGACAAGGAGCTGGACGCCCTGATCGATGCCTACAACGTCGAGTTCGACATGACCAAGCGGGCCGAGATCTCCCGTCAGGTCCAGCAGCGCATCTATGATCTCGCCATCTTCGTGCCCGGGGTGCAGCTCAACTATGTGCGGGCCAGCAGCTGGCGTCATGTGATGCTGCCGGAGGTGCCCGCCACCCGTAACACCCCGGATCTGCTCTATTGGCCCATGGATGGCTACCCCCACAGCAGTGGCGGCCTGCTCTGGCTCGATCCCAAGGTGCAGGAAGAGACCCGGAAAGCCAAGGAGGCGGGTGAAGCGCTTGCGCCCATCACCCTGATCGACAAGACCTATGCGCATCATTGAGAAGGGGGAGGCGATGGCAGAGACACAGGCTCCCATCCTCGACGTTCGAGAAAATGGGGGGAAGTTCACCGCTGATGGCGGTCAGGGCATGGCCCCCATCCTGGAGGTCAGCAATCTCGAGGTGGAGTTCGCGGTCGACGACGGCAAGATAAAGGTGCTCGACGGGGTCAGCTTCAAGGTAGCCCCGGGCCAGACCCTGGGGATAGTCGGCGAGTCCGGCTGCGGCAAGAGCGTTACCTCGCTGGCCATCATGGGGCTGTTGCCGAGGCCCCACGGTCAGGTGGTGGCGGGTTCCATCCGCTTTCAGGGGGAAGAGCTGCTCGCGATGCAGCCGGATCAGATGTACAAGGTGCGCGGCAACCGCATCTCGATGATCTTCCAGGAGCCGATGACGGCGCTCAACCCGGTGCAGACCGTGGGGGATCAGCTGATGGAGGTGTTCAGCCTGCACAGGCCCGATTTCAGCAAGGCGCAGCGCAAGGAGGCCGCCATCGCCATGCTGCAGAAGGTGGGGATCCCGGAGCCGGCTCAGCGTTTTGCGGTCTATCCCCACAATCTCTCCGGCGGCATGCGCCAGCGGGTGATGATCGCCATGGCGCTAGCCTGCGAGCCGGATTTGCTCATCTGCGACGAGCCGACCACGGCGCTGGATGTCACCATCCAGGCCCAGATCCTGGATCTGATGAAGGCGCTGCAGGCCCAGACCGGCATGGCCATCATCTTCATCACCCATGATCTCGGGGTGGTGGCCGAGCTGTGCGACGAGGTGGTGGTGATGTATGCGGGCCGCGCCGTGGAGCGGGCCGACATCTTCGAGCTGTTTGACCACCCGCGCCATCCCTATACTCATGGTCTGATGGCCTCGATCCCGCGCCTCGAAGATGTGCCCAAGAGCCTGCTCAAGACCATCAAAGGCCAGGTGCCCGCCCTGCACGAGATGCCAGCGGGCTGCCGCTTCTCCAACCGTTGCCCCCACGCCACCGAGATCTGCGTGAGCACCATACCGGCGACAGAGCAGCTGAGCGATCGCCACGCAGTGGCCTGCCACCACTGGAAGGAGTTGAGCATATGAGCGTCTTGTTGTCGGTGCGGGAGTTGAAACAGCACTTCAGCAATAGGGAAGGGGCTATGTCGGCTCTTCACCAGGATGGACGGGAGTGGCGGCGATGAGCGTCTTGTTGTCGGTAAGGGACTTGAAGCAGCATTTCAAGATGGGTGGCGGCTTCTTGCGCAAACCCTACACCGTCTATGCGGTGGATGGCATCAGCTTTGACCTCAAGCAGGGGGAGACGCTGGGGCTGGTAGGGGAGTCCGGCTGTGGCAAGTCCACCCTGGGCCGTTCCCTGCTCAAGCTGTTTGAGCCCACGGCGGGGCAGATAAGTTTCGAGGGACGCGACATCACCCGGTTGTCGCCCGGGGAGATGCGATCCCTGCGCCAGGAGATGCAGATCGTGTTTCAGGATCCTGCAGAGTCTCTCAATGGTCGTCACACAGTGGGCCAGATCCTGGAAGAGCCCTTCATCATCCACGGTAAAGGCAACACAGCGCAGCGACGGGGCTGGGTGCTGGAGCTGCTGGACAAGGTGGGCCTGCCGAAGAGTGCGGTGGATCGCTATCCTCACGAGTTTTCAGGCGGTCAGCGCCAGCGCATCGGCATTGCCCGTGCCATCGCCCTCAAACCCAGGCTGCTGGTGTGTGACGAGGCGGTATCGGCGCTGGATGTCTCGGTACAGTCCCAGATAGTGAACCTGCTGCTCACCCTGCAGCGGGAGATGAATCTGGCCATCATCTTCATCGCCCACGATCTGTCGGTGGTCAAGCACATCTCGGACCGGATAGCGGTGATGTACCTCGGGCGCATCGTCGAGTTGGCAGAGGCCCAGCAACTTTATCTGAGCCCGCGCCATCCCTACACCCAGGCGCTTATCTCGGCGATCCCGGTGCCGGATCCTCGCAGGCGCAACCAGCGCATCCTGCTGACCGGGGATGTGCCCTCACCCATCTCTCCCCCGAACGGTTGTCATTTCCATCAGCGTTGCCCCTATGCCACGGATCTGTGCCGCGGTACCTCGCCGGGTCTCGAGCCGTGTGGCACAGAGGTCCATCAGGTTGCCTGCCACTTCCCCTTGCCTGCCGTGGAGGCGGTGCCGTTGGGAAAGGCGGTCTGATGCCGGCGTCCGCTTCGCCACGGCCGGTATCACAGCAAGATGGCGTCGAGGATGATCAATAAAAAATGGGGCCTGTGGGCCCCATCTTCATGGTTGGAGTTCAGGTTTGGCCGTGGAACATCTGGCCCGGGCAGGACAGCGCCCCGAGGGGGTGGCTGTTGTGTGGATTGCGTTATTTTGTAATTTTACTACTTTTGTTGCTTCGACATCCGAGCCGGCGACATCAGGCGCCATAGCGGAAGTAGTAGTTGCGAGTCGAAGGCGCATAAGTGTCTTTCTCTTGTGTGCCTTTTTTGCTGGATGCACCCTTCAGGTGGAACAGCACTGCCAGGTTCTCAAACATAGTCTTACCTCTTTGTTCTGTTGTTTATTGCTTCATGTGACCTTGGTCACACTTTGATGCTAGAGGCTTTTGTGATCTCGATCAACTTATTGTGTTGTAAATTTACATAAATCATGGAAAAGGTTTTCAAATTCAGGGTTGCTTATGGATACGATTTCAAGGGGGATCAGCAGGGCAATGAAGGGAGGCAATGCAGGGAGAGCAGGGGCGCAGCCCCAATGACATGCCCCGCACTGGGCGGGGCATGAAGCGGCAGGGGAGGCGGTGCTTACTTGGCCGGGATCTGCTCCAGCACGTGGACCAGCAGTTGCCAGAAGCGCTCGACCGCCGGGATGTGTACCTTCTCGCCCGGCGCGTGGGCGCCGCGGATGGTCGGGCCGAAGGAGACCATGTCCCAATCCGGGTAGGCGCTCTTGAACAGACCGCACTCGAGGCCGGCGTGGATCACCATGACGTTCGGCATCTCGCCGAACAGGGTCTGGTAGCTGCTGCGCACCAGGGCCATGACGGGGGAGTCCACGTTCGGTGCCCAGCCCGGGTAGGCGCCGATGAACTCACAGCTGGCGCCTGCCAGGCTGAACAGGGAACGGGTCATCTGCTCGACGCTCTCGCGACCGGAGTCGATCAGGGAGCGGATCAGGCACTGCACATACACCTCGCCCTCCAGGGTCTTGATGACGCCGAGGTTGGTGGAGGTCTCGGTGACGCCCGGGATGGCGTCGCTCATGCGCATCACCCCGTTGGGGCAGGCCACCAGGGCGTCCAGCAGGCGGGTCTGGAGGGATTCGCTCATCAGCTTGGCGGGCGTGTCCCGGCCGTTTAGCAGCACGGTGAGGTTCGCCTCGGTGGCGGCCAGCTCGCTCTGATAGATGCCGGCGTAGCGGTCAACCAGGGCCTTGAACTCACTGACGCTGGCGGTGGGCACCAGCAGGGTGGCGCGGGCTTCGCGGGGGATGGCGTTGCGCAGGGTACCGCCGCTTATCTCGGCCAGACGCACCCCCAGCGGCTCGGCGGCCTTGAGCAGGCGCACCAGCAGCTTGTTGGCGTTGCCACGACCGCGGTGAATGTCGACCCCGGAGTGACCGCCACGCAGCCCCTTCACCTGCAGCTCGAAGCCTTCCCCTTCAGTGGCGGCGACTTGCTCCAGCGGGAAGCGGATATTGGCATCCACGCCGCCGGCGCAGCCCATGTAGACCTCGCCATCCTCTTCGGAGTCGGTGTTGAGCAGGATCTCGCCCTCCAGCCAGCCCGCTTCCAGGCCGAAGGCGCCTGTCATACCTGTCTCTTCGTCGGTGGTCAGCAGCACTTCCAGCGGGCCGTGCTTGATGGTCTTGTCCGCCAGCACGGCCAGGCAGCCTGCCATGCCCATGCCGTTGTCGGCGCCCAGGGTGGTGCCACGGGCGGTGACCCATTCACCGTCGATATAGGCATCGATAGGGTCTTTGGTGAAATCGTGCTGGGTGTCGGCATTGGCCTGGGGCACCATGTCGATGTGTGCCTGCAGCACCACGGCCTTGCGGTTTTCCATCCCCGGGGTGGCCGGCTTCTTGATGATGATGTTGCCCACGGCGTCTTGCTTGACCGCCAGGCCTTCTCCCTGGGCCCACTGCACTATCCAGGCGCTCAACTTGGCCTCGTGCTTGGAGGGGTGGGGAATGGAGCAGATCTGCTCGAAGAATTGCCAAATCAACTTGGGAGACAGAGAACTAAGCTGTGCCACGTCGGGACTCCTTACCAGCACGGAAATGGACAGGGCCCAGTGGGCCGCAGAAGAGGGTAACGATAATACAGTCAATCACACAAAAATGTGAGCGATCTGCGCAAATTGCGGTCTGCTTGTGCTGATAAAGGGAGCCTGAATGGCGAACATGACTGCCTTGCCCGTGTGTACCAGCAGAAGATGAAATTCGTGATGTGCATCACAAAAATATTGTCTTTTCGCCGCCGGGTGGTAAATTAGCCGCCGTGGGTCAACCACTTGTCAGGACGACAATCAATGCCTCCAGGGAACCGAAGCAAAGCAAGTGCGCCTCCACGGAACCGAGTGTCTGTTCAAGGATCTGAACCCGCATTAAAGGTACGTAACTTGTTAAGCAATCAGGAGTTCATTATGTCAGGCAGCAATTCAACCTATTGGTTTGCCCAGTCCCTCTATACTCAGGGTTTCAACTATCCGAACCCCTACGCCGGTCGTCGTTAAGCCGGGCAGTCAGCCAGACTGACAGAGAAAGCAGAAAAGCAGCAGGTGTGTGAGGGTTCCATCCTCCCCCTGCTATTTTTTTACCCGAAAGTCGAGGTTTGCTCTTCAAATGAGCACCCTGTTGACGAGGGCCGAGCCCCGAGGGGAGGCGAAGCAGGCAGGAGATGACCGATTTTTCCTGTTTTTCGCATACGTTTGCCAGTCATTTTATCTGCAAAGGGTGCTATCATACCGGCCCAACAGCTGGCCTGAGGTCTGGGTTTCGATCGATATGGCCGCCAGCCATGCCCGTCCTGCTTTCAATGCATCTGCTTTTTGCTGCCGAGGGTTCACTCCTGAGGCCGCAAAAGTGCAAGCAAAATTCGGGAAACGGGGGCCAGAATTTACCGGATCCCGTGTGTCTGCCGGGACTCTTACGCCTTAAGTGATTGCCTTTATAACTCGTTGAGATCGATAGCATGCCAAAAAAGTTCTATGTGTCGTGGGATAACCTGCAACGTGAAGCGCGCCGTCTGGCCCGTCGTCAACTGCCCGTCAGCCAGTGGAAAGGGATCATCGCGGTCAGCCGTGGTGGCCTGGTGCCTGCCGCCCTGATGGCCCGCGAACTTGGCATTCGCAACGTCGAAACCCTCTGCATCTCCAGCTATGACCACAACAGCCAGCGTGAGCTGGTGGTCGTCAAGGCCGCCACCACCGCCGGTGACGGCGAAGGCTGGCTGGTGGTGGACGATCTGGTGGACACCGGTGGTACCGCCAAGGCGATCCGTGACCTCTATCCCAGGGCCAAGTTCATCACCATCTTCGCCAAGCCGATGGGTGAGCCGCTGGTGGATGACTTCGAGGTCGCCATCCCGCAGGACACCTGGATTGAGCAGCCTTGGGACATGGCGCTGGAGTTTGCCAACCCGATCTGCGACGAAGAGTAATTGCCGCTGCCTTGGCGCACCGCCCCTGACTGCTGCGGGGGCGGGTTGCTCGCGCCGATGGCAAGACGGTTTCATAAGGCCCCTGTTTGGGGCCTTATGTGTTTATGATGTGGCTGCCTGCGGTGAAAAGTGGTTAAGATGGGCCATTGTTTGAGACAGAAGAGTCACCATCTTGGAACCAAACGACGATACCAACCTGACGGAAAAGCTGTTCACCCGGGTCAAAAAGGTATTGGAAACCTCCGAAATATCCAACTCCAGCCCGGTCGAAGAGCAGGGCAGCTCCCTGGCCGAGAGTTTCATCGACGGCGCCCTTTCGCCCCATTGGTATCGCCTGCTGCGCCGGCCGACCTGGGCCTGGCAGGGGGCGGATCCGGTGGAGGTGGAGCAGACCCTGGCCCGCATCGCCATGGGGCAGGGGGAACGCAGCCACGAGCGCTATCTGGATACCATCAAGGGCTATGTGCCCGGCAACTGGGTCTATGAGTGGAGCCAGCTGGCTGGCCGCTATTTCAATGCCGGGCGCGAGCTGGTGAGCCAGGGCGATGCCGCCGGAGCGTTGAAAAACCTGCTCAAGGCGGTGCGCTACTACTCCATCGCGAGCTACCCCCACCTCAAGAATGACGAGCTGGCGGATCAGGCCCAGTTGCTCTGCAACATGGCTTACCGCGAGGCAGGCAGGCTGTTCAAGGTGCCGCTCAAGGAGCTGCAGGTCCCGTTCCGGGGCAAGACCATTCAGGGTTATCTGCACCTGCCCACCACTGACAAGCCTGTGCCTCTGGTCATCGTCAGTGGCGGCATCGACGCCCTCCAGGTCGACTTCCTCAACTTCTACTTCAAGTGCCTCGAGCCCCACGGCATCGGCATGCTGTCGCTGGATATGCCGGGAACCGGCTATGCGGAGCACTGGCCGCTGGTGCAGGACACCAGTCGCCTGCACCAGGCGGTGCTCAACCACCTCTCCGAGGTGGCCTGGGTCGATCATCAGCGCATCGCCATGGTGGGATTCCGCCTCGCCGGCAATGTGGCAGCACGCCTCGCTTTCATCGAGCCCTTCAAGCTCAGGACTGTGGTCTGCATCGGGGCCGGCATCAATCAGGTGTTTACCAATCAGGAGATGTTTGCCCGTTGTCCGCGCATGATGCGGGACGGGCTGGCGAATCGCCTGGGGGCCGATGCCGCCCAGTGGGATCTGCTGCGTACCAAGTGCCAGGTCTTCTCCCTCAAGACCCAGGGGTTGCTGGGGAGTCGCACCTCTGTGCCCATCCTGAGCATTGGCCACAAGCGTGACTTCATTTGTCCCGAGCCGGATGTCCGGGCCCTGGCCTCCGCCAGCCGCAATGGCAAGGCGGTGGTGTTTGACAAACAGCCTCTGCTCGAGGTGTATGACGAGGCGCTCAAAGAGACGGTAGATTGGCTAAAGAAACACTTATGTACATGATATAGAACTAAAAATGTAACATCACCATGTGATGGTATGGCTTGTTCAACAGGGAGGTTAGCATGTCAGAAAGAGTGACCTATAAGCGATTGCTGAGGCAATTCGCGGCCATTGGCCCCTATCTGCGCGAGGATCTGTGCGAAGAGGGACGCTACCGCTTCGACTGCCTTTCCGTCTGCGTCAGTGCCAAACCGGCGCCGGACAAGCGGGAGTTCTGGGGCTGGTGGCTGGTGCTGGAGCAGAAGGACCACAGCTTCAGCTATCACTATCAGGTCGGCTTCTACAATGCGGACGGGGTGTGGCTCGACAAGCCGCTGCCCAAGAAGCACCAGGCTGAGGTCGAACGAACCCTCAACCACTTCTACAAACTCATCAGCGGCAAGCTGACCCTGCTGGAGTGCACCTTGTCTCCCGCGAAGCAGGTCACCAACGAGCTGAACGTGACGGCGGCCTGATCCGCCTGGGCCCTGTGGTCATCGATCCGCGGGGCCCCCTCTTTGCCATGACAGCTGTGAGGCTTAATTGCCTTGCAGGGCAACAGGGCCGTGGGTATAAAGGGATTCCTTACTTTTCTGACCCTTTGTTCCCATGGAAAACAGAACCATAGTCGTCAAATTGGGCACCAGCGTGCTCACCGGGGGATCTGCCCATCTCAATCGTGCCCACATGGTGGAGCTGGTCAGGCAGTGTGCCGCCCTGCATCGACACGGGCACCGTGTCGTGCTGGTGACCTCTGGCGCCATCGCCGCTGGACGTGAGCATCTGGGACATCCTCCGCTGGCGCCGACCCTGCCCAACAAGCAGATGCTGGCGGCAGTCGGTCAGACCCAGTTGATCCGGGTTTGGCAGGACCTGTTCAACCTCTATGGTCTGCACATCGGCCAGATGTTGCTGACCCGCGCCGATCTGGAGGACAGGGAACGTTACCTCAATGCCCGTGACACCCTGCGTACCCTGCTCGATCACCGCATCATCCCCGTCATCAACGAAAACGACGCCGTGGCCACCGCCGAGATCAAGGTGGGGGACAACGACAACCTTTCCGCCCGCGCCGCCATCCTGGCGGATGCGGATCTGCTGATCCTGCTGACCGACCAGAAGGGGCTCTTCACCGCGGATCCTCGCACCAACCCGGATGCCCAGCTCATCGAAGAGGTGCAGACCATAGACGACACCCTGCGATCCCTCGCCGGTGACAGCGTCAGCGGTCTGGGCACCGGCGGCATGGCCACCAAGCTGCAGGCCGCCGACGTGGCGCGCCGCGCCGGGGTCAACGTGGTGATCGCCACCGGCCAGATCCCGGAAGTGATCGGTCGCCTTGCCGCTGGCGAGCGGGTGGGCACCCTGTTCCCGGCACTGGCCTCGCCGCTGGAAGGGCGCAAGAGCTGGATCCTGGCAGGGCCGCCCCCTCACGGCGAAGTCCAGGTGGATCAGGGGGCCGTGGCCGCCATGCAGGAGAAGGGCTCCAGCCTGCTGCCCAAGGGCATAGTCGCGGTCAAGGGAGACTTCGTCCGTGGCGACGTGGTGCGGATCCTGGGCCCCCAGGGGGGTGAGCTGGCCCGCGGCATCTGCCGTTACGATCATCTGGAGCTTGAGAAGCTGCGGGGCGTACACTCGGATCAGATAGAGGCCGTGCTGGGTTACGGCTATGGCGCCGTTGCCATCCACCGGGATGATATGGTGCTGCTGTGAGCAGTCGGCCCCGATAGACCCTGCGGCTGCTGCCATGGCTATGGGATCATGGGCCATCCACCGGGATGATATGGTGCTGTTGTGATGCACCGGCCCAGAGCCTGAAGTCACGGGACCATGGGCCATTCATAGAGATGACATGGTGCTGCCGTAAGGCGGCACTCAGAAAGGAACCACATTATGAGTCTGGAGAAAATGGGGCAGGCGGCCCGCGAGGCCGCCTATCAGCTGGCGACCATCAGCACGGCGCAGAAAAACCGCGCGCTGGCCGCCATCGCCGATGAACTGGAGGCGCACAGTGCGCAGATCCTGGCTGCCAACGAGAAGGATATCGCGGCAGGCCGCGATGCCGGCTTGTCGGAAGCCATGCTGGATCGCCTGCTGCTCAACCCTGCCCGCCTCGCCGGCATAGTGGCGGATGTGCGCAAGGTGATCTCCCTTGACGATCCGGTCGGCGCCGAAATCGACAGCCGGGTGTTGGAGAACGGCCTTCGCCTCTCCCGCCGACGGGTGCCCATAGGTGTCATCGGCGTCATCTACGAGGCGCGCCCCAACGTCACCATCGACATCGCCAGCCTCTGCCTCAAGACCGGCAACGCCAGCATCTTGCGCGGTGGGCGCGAGACCTTCCACTCCAACCTGGAGCTGGTGCGGGTGATCCAGCGCGCGCTGGCAGCCTCGGGCTTGCCTGGTGATGCGGTGCAGTACATCGACAACCCTGACCGGGCCCTGGTGGGCGAGCTGCTGCGCCTCGATCGCTATGTGGACATGATCATCCCCCGCGGCGGTGCCGGGCTGCACAAGATGTGCAAGGAGAACAGCTCCATCCCCGTCATCATCGGCGGCTTTGGCATCAGCCACATCTTCGTGGACGAGAGCGCCGATCTGGAACGTTCCCTGGCGGTCATCGACAACGCCAAGGTGCAGCGCCCCTCCGCCTGCAACGCCCTCGATACCCTGCTGGTCCACGAGAAGATCGCCGCCCGCTTCCTGCCGCAGCTGGTCTCCCTGATGAACGAGCGCCAGGTGACCCTGGTGGCCGCACCCAGCGCCATGCCACTGCTGGCCGGTGCCGACAACCTGTGCGAGGCGGGAGCGGAAGATTTCGACACCGAGTGGTTGGGACTGACTCTGGGGATCAAGCTGGTGGCGGATGTGAACGAGGCGCTGGCCCATATGCGCGAGCACAACGCCGGCCACTCCGACGCCATCCTGACCAACGATCTGGCCAATGCGGAGCGCTTCGTCAACGGTGCCGGTTCGGCGGCGGTCTACGTCAACGCCTCCACCCGCTTCACCGATGGCGGCCAGTTTGGCCTGGGGGCCGAAGTCGCGGTCTCGACCCAGATGCTGCACGCCCGTGGCCCCATGGGGCTGACCGAGCTGACCAGCTACAAGTGGGTCGGCCAGGCGGACTATCTGATCCGTGCCTGAGCAAGGCGATCAACATCTTGCCGTCAATGCCGACTCTGGTCGGCATTTTTGTGGTTTTTTATTGCGCACTATCAGTGGCTTGCATATAACTATCCAGCGAGAGATGGCGTCATTCAGGGCGCAAGATCAGGAAGGGGAGCGACTTCAAGGATGAAGCGACAGCATTGGATTGCGCGGCTGACTCGCCTCTGGCTGGGGCTGCCGCTGCTGGTGGCGCTCTGCTTCAGCAGCCAGGGCCACGCCAGCTGGGATCAGGATCTCTACCGTCAGCTGGGTCTGGCGGGCAAGCTCGACAAACAGGTGTTCCGCAAGGCCCTGCGGGGCTATCAAGATGTGCGCCACAAGCGCAAACCCATCCTCACCATCATCGATTACAGCAAGCCCTCGACCATGCGCCGGCTGTTCGTCATCGACGTGAAGCGGCACAAGCTGCTCTACCACACCTGGGTCAGCCACGGTCGCAATTCGGGGGAGCTGGCCGCGCGCCAGTTCTCCAACCAGATGAATTCCCGGCAGAGTTCCCTCGGGGTCTATCGCACCGCCGAAACCTATCAGGGCAAGCACGGCTACTCCCTGCGCCTCGACGGACTGAGTCCGGGCAAGAACAGCAATGCCCGCAAGCGCGCCATCGTCGTGCACGGGGCTGACTATGCGAGCCCGAGGCATCTGCAAAAATATGACAAGCTGGGTCGCAGCTGGGGTTGCCCCGCGCTGCCGCGAGAGCAGTCGAGGGCTATCATCGACATCATCAAGGGGGGGAGTGTCATCTATGCCCACGGCTGAGGCGGGTACCCCGAGCAATACAGGGCAAGAAGGCCAGCAAATGCTGGCCTTCGGTTGTCAGATGGAAGAGAGATTATTTGCGCACCACCAGCACCGGGCAGGGGGCGTGACGCACCACGGATTCCGCCACGCTGCCCACCAGCAGATGGCTGAGGCCGGAGCGACCGTGGCTGCCCATGACCAGCAGATCCACCTTGTCTTCCTTCGCCTGGAGGACGATCTCGTCGGCGGCGCGGCCGAAGCGCACCTCGAACTTGGCCGGGATGGGCAGGCTGGCGACCAGCTCCTTGAGCTGGCTCTTGGCCTGACGCTCCATCTCGTGGGTGATCTCGATGGCGGTCATGTGCAGGATCTTGTAGCTGTCGAAGCCGTGCAACTGGTCCACCACGTGCACCAGCTTGAGCTCGGCCTGGTGGCTCTGGGCCATGAAGACGGCGTAGTCGAGCACGGCCTTGGACATATCGGAAAAATCGACGGGACAGAGCAGGGATTTGATGGTTGGCATGAGAAAGCTCCCCTCAAGTTAGGTCACTAATGAATCTTATGATTCATGATACGGAACGACGGGGCAATAACCCTCGACCCGCTCGCAAAATCAGGAAAAATATGAACGGACACGACGGCTTTCTATGCTATCTGTATGCCTGAATGTGCCGCCTGGCTGTGAGCGCCTGCTGACGGCAACATCTTAGAGGAAACACTGGTACATGGTTCGTCCGCTCCTGTTGTGCTGCTTGCTGCTCGTCTTGCCTGTTCGGGCCGACACCCTGCACGTTTATTGTGATGACTGGCCCGGCTTCTGCCAAAGGGATGGCAAAGGGGTCTATCTGGACCTTGTTCGCGCCATCTATGAACCCGAAGGGTATGTGGTAAAGCCTCATATGGTGCCCTACAAGCGGGCGCTGGCGGTGGTGGCACAGAAGGGGGGCGACATGGCGATGGGGGTCTATCGGGGGGAGGTAGCAGGCGTTCATCAGCCGGATTACCCAGACTCGGCCGACTACGTAACCGTGGTGATGCAGAAGCGCTGGTTGCCGCAATGGACCGGGGAGGCCAGCCTGAAGGAGCAGGAGGTGCTCTGGCTGCGGGGCTGGGCCTTCGACAAGTACATCCCGGTGACCATGCGCTGGTACGAGATAGACAACCACACCACGGCACTGCAATTGTTGCTCAAGGGGCGTTACCGTTACTACCTGACCGATGGCGCCCTCTACCCCAAGGGCGCCCTCCCATCCGAGCTGGCTCAGGTCTTCCTGCGCTGGATCCCGACCTACCCCATCTTCGCCGATAACGAGAAGGGCAGGCAGCTACATGGGCTCTGGGATCCCGGCATGCGCACCCTGATCAGGCAGGGAAGGCTGGCGGAGATCTATCGGAAAAACAGGCTCTACCACGACTACCGGGACTTTATCAGGGAGCAGGAGGCGAGGGCGCGCACGCTGGCACCGTCACCGGATTGATGCGGCCTTGTGTCTGGCTGCCTGGATCACCTTCTTGCTCAGTCTTCAGCCCTCAGCTTCTTTGCCAGCCGATCATAGAGGATCACGTTGACCGAGGCGGCCAGGTTCATGCAACCCTGAGTCGGTACGTAGATCACCTCCTTCACCGCCGCGAAGCAGGCGGGATCCAGGGTGCCATCCTCCGGCCCGAAGATGTAGAAGGCCCGCGCCGGGTGCTCGTAGTCCGGCAGCGAGGTGGCCCCCTCGATGAGATCCACCAGCACAGGAGTACAGCCTTCGGGGACGAACGCCAGCAGATCCTCGACCCCGAGCAGGGGGATCTTCTCCACCATCTGCTTGGTGTCGGTGGCAAAGCGGCGCGCCAGCTCGAAGCGCTGCCCCGTGTAGTAGACCTCTTCTGCCCCGTAACAGCCGGCGGCCCGCATCACGGCTCCCACATTCTCCGGTGACTTGGGATTGACCAGCCCGATGGCGCAATAATCGGGAGCCGCATCCGGTTGCACATCGGCCCGCTGTGCGGCGCCGTAACCTGACTCTTTCATCTCGTTCTCCTCTGTGGCGGCGCATTATACCCTCGGCGCGCCCCTTGCCCAGCCTGTGGCGCCGACTCCCGTCCGGCGGGCCCAACAAGGGAGCAGTTGCACCGCTCTGGCGCAGCCCCGCACCCTGGCGCCCAATGGTGGCGCACCTGACATCCTGGCGCGGGGTTTGCAGTCATTTCCTCATACAAGATGACTGAGGCTCATCCGGACAAAGGCGTCCGTCCCCGCAGGGGGGCGGACGCTTTTTTTATGGGCCCGTCATCCAACAGGACAAGGAGGCGGCCCCCGGGGGCCGCCGGCGACAAGGAGCGAGGGAATGAAGACCACCTGTGCCTATTGTGGAGTGGGGTGTGGCATCCGGTTGAGCCGGGAGGGCGACAACTGGCAGTTGCAGGGGGATGAACAGCATCCGGCCAATGGCGGCGCCCTGTGCGTCAAGGGGGCCAGCCTGTTGGAGAGCCTGTCGTTCCCCGATCGCCTGCTCTACCCGCGCTGGCTGGGGCAGCGCATCGGCTGGGATGAGGCGCTGGACACCCTGGCACAGCGCCTTGCCGCCATCCTGGCCGAGTCCGGGCCCGAGGCCATCGGCATCTACCTGTCGGGCCAGCTCACCACAGAGGACTACTACGTCGCCAACAAGCTGATGAAGGGGTATCTGGGCAGCGCCAACGTGGACACCAACTCCCGGCTCTGCATGTCGTCGGCGGTGGTGGCCCACCAGCGCGCCTTCGGGGAGGATCTGGTGCCCGCCTGCTACGAGGATCTGGAGCTCGCGGATCTGGTGGTGCTCACCGGTGCCAACACCGCCTGGACCCACCCCGTGCTGTTTCGCCGTCTGCAGCAGGCGCGGGCGCGCCGTCCCGAGCTCAAGGTGGTGGTGCTGGATCCCCGTCGCACGATGACGGCGGAGCAGGGGGATCTGCACCTGGCTCTCAAGCCCGGCAGCGACGTGGCGCTGTGGAACGGCCTGTGCCGCTACCTGCTCGACAGCGACGGCTGGGACAAGGCCTATGTGGCGCAACATGTGAGCGGCTTCGAGGCGCTGGCGGCGGCGCTGGACGACCCCGCCTGGCAACTGGACGAGGTGGCCCGCTGCTGCGGCCTCTCCCGTAGCGATCTGCTCGGGTTTTACCAGCTGTTTGCCCGCAGCCCCAAAACCGTCACCCTGTTCTGCCAGGGGATCAACCAGTCCAACCAGGGAGTGGACAAGGCCAACGCCATCATCAACGCCCACCTGATGTGCGGCCGCATCGGCAAGCCGGGGGCGGCCCCCTTCTCCATGACGGGGCAACCGAACGCCATGGGGGGGCGCGAAGTGGGGGGGCTCGCGACCCAGCTTGCCGCCCACATGGGCTTTGGCGAGGAAGAGTGCGATCGGGTGCAGCGCTTCTGGCAGAGTCCGACCATGGTGCGCGGGCCCGGGCGCAAGGCAGTCGAGCTGTTCGAGGCGGTGCACCGTGGGGAGATCCGCGCCCTCTGGGTGCTCGGCACCAACCCGGCGGTCTCCCTGCCGGACGGCAACCGGGTGCGCGAAGCCCTGAGCCGCTGCGAGTTGCTGGTGGTCTCGGAGGTGACGGCCAACACCGACACGGCGCGCCTCGCCCATCTGCTGCTGCCCGCCGCCGCCTGGGGGGAGAAGAGCGGCACCGTCACCAACTCCGAGCGCACCATCAGTCGCCAACGCGCCTTTCTGCCCCTGCCGGGGGAGGCCAGGCCAGACTGGTGGGCGCTGACCCAGCTCGCCCGCCGACTCGGCTTTGGCGAGGGGTTCGCCTATGAGCACGAGCACGAGATCTTCTGCGAGCACGCCGCCCTCTCCGGCTTCGAGAACGACGGGGCCCGCCAGTTTGATATCTCGGGGCTGGCGGGTCTGAGCCGCGCCGAGTTCGAGGTGCTGGAACCCCTGAGCTGGCCCGTCAACGCCGACTGGCCTCGGGGCCGTGCCCGATTGTTCGAGGATGGGCGCTTTGCCACCCCGGATGGCCGGGCCCGCCTGCTGCCCCTGGCCCAGCACTTCCCCCCCCCAGCATGA
>NZ_CDBZ01000160.1:0-1962 GCF_000819985.1 Aeromonas media
AGTTGAGAGCCATGACTGTCGGTTGAGTTTATTTGTTCATATGCCTGACGGCACTCATCATGGTGTCAATATTTAACTAAAGATCGTCATCGGTACGTTAATCGCAGATCTCATCTACCAAACGAAATTAACGCTCCCATGATGATACTTTTTCAAACTTCCTCGGTGTGCAAGCGGATCTGATAGCGTGTATTGCGTCCGCCACCAGGTAATTTCTCAATACATCCCTTTTCCACCAATGCAGCCAGATGGCGTGTGGCCGTGGGCTTACTGACTCCGGCGACTTTTTGATATTGACTGGCACTGATGCCATTTTCAAAACCCTGTTCGCCGCCATCCAATAAACGGTTAACAACCCTGATTTGCTCTGGACTCAGACAGTCATGATTGTGTCGCAGCCAGAAATGAGCCTTGGCAAGGCTACGAGCGATACTTTGTAATGCCAACTCTATGGAGTAATCCAGTGTGTCGAGGAACCAACAGATCCAGGAGGTAATATCTAGCGGGCCCCTCTGCGCTGACTCAAGCGCTCGATAGTAGTCACCCCGCCGTTCTAGAATAGCAACTGGCATGGCATACAGCCGCATGCTGTGGCTGTCAGCCTGTGACAGCGCGAGATCGGTCAGTGCCCGCGCTAACCGCCCATTGCCATCATCAACGGGGTGCAGGGTCAGAAACCAGAGATGGCAAATCGCCGCACGAAGAAGGGGATCTATCGTGGGATCATGCCGAGTCTGGTTAAACCAGAGGATCAACTCGGCCAGTTGGTCGTCCAGAGCGGCTCTGGGTGGAGCCTCAAAATGCACGGTAGGGCGATCAACACGCCCAGAGACAACCAGCATCGGCTCATCTCCTCGCAACTGCTCTACGTTCATTGGCTGTACCGACCATTCGTTGACAGGGAACAGCCAACGATGCCATTGGTAAAGTCGTTCAATTGTCAGTGGTTGTTCATGGTTGTCGATGGCATCCAGCATCATGGCCGCGAGCCCCTCTGAGCGCTCTGATACTGGATAGGACTGAGTTTGTGAGCTCCCTAACCGCCTAGCCAGGGAAGATCGCACGGATTGGGCATTGAGACGTTCGCCTTCGATAGCGGACGAGGCGATGATGTTAGCCAATAACGTGTCCAACGTTTGGTCGGGGTTCCCCAACCTGGAATGACTACCGATTAGAATTCCCTGTCTGCGTTGAACCTGCCGTAATCTGGGCAATATCTCGCTATCCCGCCAACGAAAATGGGGCCAATCTGCTTGTTGCATATTCCGGTCGAAAATGAACACCTATTCCGGTTTAAAATGAACGCTGATTCCGGCTTGCGTGTACACCGATTCCGGACACCTCAGTGCACGTACTCTGATGCCAGATGAACCGTCCTGTTCCAACGTCTTGGATCCACAATTGCCGCGCTGCGCTTGGCTGCTGGCTTGTTCGGTGAGTCGAAAAGATGCCTCCCCTCAAAGCTCAGCTTCTGCTCGAAGAATCCCTGTCCGCATACTTTCCGGAAATGGTGTTCACAGATTCCGGAATCACTGTTCAACTTCACCGGAATACGCACTTGTTGCCAAATCCAAAATGGTTCCATTATTTCCTCATCCAACATGCTAGGGTCTCAAGAATGAGCCGACCCAGCCCATCATTCGGCTCAATGTTTGAGCCGAATATAACACATGCAGCAGACCAGCAGAGCTGGTAATGAGGATGGGGATACAGGCTGAAAATCTCAGACAGGAGCTGACGAAAAACTGGATTTATTGCTGCTGTGTGGCGCTATAGCAACCAGTAGATAGACAAGGCGGGAGCTCGTTTTCGTTTCGAATGCTTTTTGGGAGCTTGCAGCTTGCGCTGCATGAAGCCACGCACACGCAGATGCCCTTAGGTCTGCTCATTCATATGCCTGATGGTACTCGCTATGCCATCACTGTGAATAATTATAGGGAAATTTAGTTTTATCTGGGTGAA
>NZ_CDBZ01000160.1:2250-2980 GCF_000819985.1 Aeromonas media
CCACGGATTATAATCCGCAACCGAGTTTAGATTTCCACTAAATGTTTTCGTTCGAGGCCCAGGATTACTTATGAGCTCCCAGACCGTGTGGTTACCAACCGCGCTCTACACCGCACTCATTCGATGGCAGATGGATGGCTTCACTGCGACAGGATTTGTAAATGCCATTTTTGGTGACAAAGCAGAATCGCAGATACGTAAGCAGCGTTACACCTTCATTTATCGGCATCTGATCAAGCTCGTAAATCAGGGACTTCTAAAAAGGAAGAACGTTGATGATGGGAGGCGCTTTTCTCATTTCATCAGGACTCCCAAGTTCGATGAAGTGCATTTCAAGGAGGAATTTATTGGGCCGGAGGCTCTGGTGTCAGAGCAGGATAAGGAGAAAGACAGGGAGATCGAGAGGGTAAAGAATGAACTTGAATACATTAAGAGTAAGTTGGGTACGAGAGAACAACACTACCGTCAAACGTTGCAGATGAACGACCTCAAGCTTGCAGAATACAACGAACTGCGCTCTCACTTTCCCTTGTTAGCACCAATAATCGACAAAGCTGTCAGCGATGCTGTTGAGGAGAGCCGTGAAATACAGGGCAAGCTAGCTGCTGTTGAGCGAATCTTGACTGTGATTTGGATGATCACCACACCTAAGGAAGGTGCGAACAAGTCCCTGATATGAGATCATGTTTGTCATCTGGAGCCATGAAAAAGGGTTCATCATGAGTCATCA
>NZ_CDBZ01000161.1 GCF_000819985.1 Aeromonas media
TTGACATCCTCCCCCACCTTAGCGCTTCGCGTCACAGGAGGGGGATTCCCATTACTGGGTGATAGCTGCTCGCGCAGTACCGGGTTCCTGCTTCATCGGGCGGCCTGATTGCACCACGCCTCCACAGGCTAAAACGGCGTGTCCCGCCGCTAAAATATTGCGAGCGCCGTTCACATCGGCGTTCGCCTCATAACCACACGCAGCGCATTTAAACTGGCTTTGCGTCTGGCGGTTATCCTTCGCAGTATGCCCACAACAGGCGCACTGCTGGCTGGTGTAGGCCGGGTTTATCGCCAACACCTGACCGCCTCGCCATGCCTGCTTATATTCGAGCTGGCGGCGCAGCTCAAACCAGCCCTGATCTAATATCGAACGATTCAGCCCTGATTTTGCCCGGACGTTGCGCCCCGGCTGGCTGGTCGTGCCCGCTGCTGATTTTGACATGCTGGCAACCTTCAAATCCTCAATGACGATCATCGCGTGGTTTTTGCTGATAGTCGTTGTGACCTTGTGAAGGTAATCGCGGCGGGTATTGGCGATATGTGAGTGCAGCCGCTGGATCTTGGCTTTTTGTTTCTTCCAGTTGCTGCTGAACTTTACCTTTTTGCTCAACTGGCGTTGGAGCCTTGCCAGCTTGGTCTGATTGGTTTTGAAGCTGTTGACGGGCTCAAACACCGTGCCGTCTGACAGGGTTGCGAGCTTGGCGATCCCCGCATCTAGCCCGACCATTGAGCCGGAGGGGTGAATTGGCTCAAGCGTCTCCTGCTCGACCTGAAAGGAGATATACCAGTGCCCGGCTGCTTGGCTGACGGTCGCGTTTTTAATTTTCCCTTCAACTGGCTGGGACTGACGGAACTTGACCCACGCCAGCCCGGCAGGCAGCTTCACGCGACCCTTTTCAAGGCGGCAATACTTGTCGAAGTTGACGAACCGGATAGCGTCGCGGTTGTCGCTTTTTTTCTTGAATACGGGTGCCTTGGCGGCGAGTTTCTTATCAAAGCAGCGCATCCACGCGCCATGCAAATCCTTGAGCTTCTGCTGGAGGTTGTCGGTATATGCCTCGGCCAGAAAGGCCATTTCTGGGTCTTTCTTCCAACTGGTGAGCATCCTGTTCAGCTCAAAGGCAGAAGGCAGTTTTTCGCCAGCATCCAGAATGCGTTTGGTTTCTGCCAGCCCGTGATTCCAGACATAACGAGCACAACCGCCCAACTGGCGCAGGCGTTGCGCTTGTTGTTCGGTCGGTTCGAGTCGGAATTTGTAGGCTTTCAGAATTTGCATTTAGCGCTCAGTGTGTAGCATTATTGCCATATCTATTAAGCCCGATTGAGTGACAGAATGCAATTCACTAAAATTAATAAATCACGCCATGCGGCCTACGTTTTGCACGTACATTTGGTGTTTATCACCAAGTATCGAAAGCCGATATTGGGGGATCTGCATCACGCTTCCTTCGGTCAGTGTGCGGCAGAGGTTTGCAGAGATTTTGGTGCGGAACTGAAAGAGTGTGACGGAGAGGCTGATCATGTTCACATGCTGATAGAGTACGCGCCAACGGTGCAGCTATCGGTACTGGTGAACTCGTTAAAGGCGGTCACATCAAGGCGACTGCGTAATGAATTTCTGGACTTGAGAGGTGCTTACAGCAAACCCGTACTCTGGTCACGCTCTTACTTTGCGGGCTCTTGCGGCGGAGCACCGTTGGAGGTGATCAAGCAATACATTCAAAACCAGCGGGGCTGACGCCCCGGCGAAATTCCCCTCCCACCTACGTCGGAGGGAGTCCCCTTTCGCATTTAAGATGG
>NZ_CDBZ01000162.1 GCF_000819985.1 Aeromonas media
CAGTGCGCCCCACCACCCCCAGCATGCCTCCTTGTTGCAGGGCAAAGTCGATGCCCGCAAGCAGGCTGCGTTGCTCCAGCTGATAGCCCAGGCCCCTGGCCTCAAGGGGCAGAGCCGAGACAAAGGCCGCAGGCCGGGTGGGCTCTTCGATGTCGCTGCGCTCCCCCAACATGCTCTCGATGCGTGAGTAGGCGGCACTGCCCCGCTCTATGATGTTGAACAGCCAGGCGATGGCGAACATGGGCCAGATGAGCTGACCCAGATACATGGTGAAGCTGGTGAGCTCCCCCAGGGTCAGCTTGTCTTGCAGTACCAGGGCGCTGCCGCCGGCCACCGCGAGGAAGTAGGAGCAGCCGATGCACAGGTAGATGACGGGATCGAACTTGGCATCGATGCGAGCCACCGCCATGTTGCGCTCTCCCGCCTGACGGGTCAGCTCGGCGAAGCCTTGATCCTCGAGGGACTCCACCGCATAGGACTTGAGCACCCGCACCCCGGAGAGGGCCTCCTGGGTCTTGTTGTTGAGCCGGGAGAAGGCCCCCTGCGCCGCCTTGAACTCCTTGTAGATCTGGGTACCAAAGCGGTTCATGAAGAAGGCCATCACCGGCAGCGGCAACAGGGAGAGCAGGGTCAGCTGCCAGGAGTACTGGCTGCACATGATGGAGAGCACCAGGATCCCGACGATGAAGGAGTCCACCAGGGTCAGTACCCCCTCTCCGGCCGTCATCTCCACCGCCTGGATGTCGTTGGTGGCATGGGCCATCAGATCGCCGGTGCGGTGGCGCTGATAGAAATCCGGGCTCATGCGGGTGAAGTGGGTAAAGAGGCGGTTGCGCAGCACATAGGCGAGCCGGTAGGAGGCCCCGAACAGCATGACCCGCCACACATAACGCAGCAGATAGATGAGCAGGCCGAGGCCAAGGAGCCCCGCCAGATAGCCCATCAGGGTACCGTCATCGAGCTCCCCCCTGGCGATACCATCCACTACCCAGCCCACCACCTTGGGGGGGATCACGGTCAACAGGGCCACCATCATCAGCAGGGAGATGGCCATCAGATAACGCCGCCACTGATCCTTGAAAAACCAGCCAAGCCGCAAAAATACGCTCACAGTAAAGTCCTTGCTCGCGGCACAGCCGGCGCCGCGTGGTCATAGAGAGAAGCTCAATACAATCGCCCCCGAGGTGGGGGCGATGGGAGTGGGTCATCATAGCCTGAAGCGGACGACTTGAGAACGATTGCTATCTCACCGGTTCACAGCCGCTTGTCGGGGGGCGAGAACGGGAAGGCGACCGACTCCTGCTGCTCGCCGGTCAGCAGGAAGTGGGAGACCTCCTCCCGGGTCTGGATGAAGACCTGCTGCAACTGGGTCAGTTCGCCCTCGCTCAGCTCCTCTTGCAGCCGCAGCCGCCACTCCAGCTCGCCAGCCAGCAGTTGCAGGCGGGAGGCGGAGATGTTGGCCGACACCCCCTTCAAGGTGTGCAACAGGCGGCAGGCCACTTCGGGCTGCTGGCGGCGCAGGGCGGAGCGAATGTCCCACAGATCGTCCTTGTGCTCCGAGAGGAACAGCTTGAACAGGATCTGCAGCGCCTCCCTGTCCTGCTCCAGCCGGTGCAGGGCATCCTCCAGATCCAGCACCCCCATCAGATCCGGCGGCTTGACCTCGGGCGGCGCCCGCCGCTCGCCGCTGGCGCTCTTCACCCACTGCAGCAGGTTGTTGTAGAGATCCAGCTTGCTCACCGGCTTGGTGACATAGCCGTTCATGCCGACCCCGAGGCAGCGCTCCCGGTCCCCCGGCATGGCGCTGGCGGTGAGTGCTATGATGGGCACATCGTGTTTGTCCACCATCTTGCGGATCTGGCGGGTCGCATCCAGGCCGTCGAGCACCGGCATCTGCAAATCCATCAGGATCACGTCAAAGGGCTGCTCCGCCACCTGCTCCACCGCCTCGCGCCCGTTGTCCACCACGGTGACCACCGCCTCGACCCGGCGCAGGTACTCCATGATGAGTTGCTGGTTGACACGGTTGTCTTCGGCCAGCAGCACCCGGGTCCCGTGCAGCAGCTCCCGAAAGTGCTGCTGATCGCCCTGTGCCTCGGCCTGACGAACCTTGCTGTCGTGGGAGCTGCCGTTGAGCAGCTCGTCCACCTTGGCCAGCAGGGCATTCTCTGTCATGGGCTTGGGCAGGAAGTGGGTCAGCCCCATGCTCTCCATGCGTCCGTGCAGCCCCTCCCTGGACCAGGCGCTGGTCATCAGGATGGGCAGGCGCCGCCACTGGCTGTGTTGATACATCTCGAGGGCAAGATCCAGGCCATCCTCCTGCCCCATGCGCCAGTCGAGGATGGCAAGCCGGATGTGGTGGCCCTCCTCTCGCAGCACCTGGCGGGCACGGGAGAGGCTGTTGACCGCGATCACCGAGGCACCAGCCCGGCCCAGTATGTCCTTGGCGAGCTCCAGCACCAGTTCGTTGTCATCCATCATCAGGATGAGGGGCTGGTGATCGAAGAAGACCCGGCGCCCGGAGACCCCATAGACAGCCTGGGACAGGGGGATCTCGAACAGGAAGGTGGAACCCACCCCGGGCTTGCTCTGCACCTTGATCTCCCCCCCCATCAGCCCCACCAGCCGCTGGGAGATGTTGAGCCCAAGCCCCGAGCCGCCATATTTGCGGGTGTTGCCCGCCTCCAGCTGGGTGAAGGGCTGGAACAGCTGCGCCTGTTTCTCCGGCGCTATGCCGATGCCGGTGTCCCGCACGCTGAAACAGACCCGCATCGGGTATTGATTGACTAGAGTGATGGCCACCTCCACCTCCCCCCGTTCGGTGAACTTGATGGCGTTGTTGACCAGATTGACCAGCACCTGACCGAGTCGCAGCGGATCGCCGCGCAGAAAATCGGGCACCGCAGGCGACTTGTTGATGATGACCTCGATCTGCTTGCGCTCCGCCAGGTCCGCAAACATGGCGGCCAGGGAGTCGAGCTGCTCGCTGAGATCGAAGTCGATCTCCTCGAGCGTCAGCTTGCCGGACTCCACCTTGGTCAAATCCAGGATGTCGTTGATGAGCAACAACAAGGTGTCAGACGAGGACTTTATCTTATTGAGATAGTCCCGCTGCTGCTGATCGAGCTTGGTCTGCAGCGCCAGGGCACTGAAGCCGATGATGGCATTCATGGGGGTGCGGATCTCGTGGCTCATGTTGGCCAGAAAATCGCTCTTGGCCTGGGCCAGCAAGGCGGCGTGGCGGGACAGCTCGCTCAGCTTCTGGTTGCGGCGCCACAGAGTCGCGGCCACCAGCGAGAAGCAGAGCAGCGCCCCCCCCAGCACCATCAGATAGAAACGGCTCTTGAGGGACGAGGCCTGATCCAGCTTGCTCTGTTTCCACGCCGGCAGCGAGGACAGCCCCTTCATCTCGACGATCTGGTTACGCAGGCGATGGTACTCCATCACCTGCTGATTGAGCTCCTGGCTGAGTCGGGTAAGGGCCATGACCTTGGGCTGCCCGGGGGAGGTCTCCATCAGCCGCTGCTGCAGTTGCTGCAGTTGACGCTGTTCGCTCGTGTCCCAGCTGCGCCTGAGGTAGTGGCTCAACCGAGCAAGCTCGGTAAGATCGCGGGATTGCTCGGCCCCGGCCGGCAGCGTTGCCAGCAGTGCCTTGAGCTGGCTCTGGAAACGAGGCGCCAGGTATTCGATGGTCATCTCCATGGTGTAGAACCTGGCGAGATCCAGCAGATAGCCATCGATGTCCCGTTGCAGCGCCTGGGAAGCGGGATCATCCACCGAGCCCGGGTCTTCGCGCACCTGGCTCACGAAGCGATCCAGGCTGTTTGACAGCAGGCTGAGGCGCTGCTGTACGCTGCCATCGCTGGCCTTCTCTCGCCCCAGCAGATACACGGTGTCGGTATTGACCCGGTTGAGGACCAGCTCTGCGGCCACGCTCAGATCGGAGGCGCGTTGTTGCTGGCTCAGCAACTGCCAGCAATAGGCAGAAAACGCCAGCAGCGATACGATGATAAGGCCAAAGACAACACGATTGACCCGTGCAACACTCTTCATCCCGTCACGATTCTCATGTCATGGTCAGCCATCCGGTGACTCAGGGTCACGACCAGACAGCCGAGTGTGAAAAACAACTGAGCGCTATGTTACCGTTAGTCTGCTCTGTGAATGCAATAAAGATGTTGCCGGGCCATGAATAAAGGAACCAATTATGTCACTTGTCACTACCTATTGTAGCCATTGCTTCACCCGCAATCGCCTGCCCGCCGAAAAAACAGACTCAAACGCGAAGTGTGGTCGCTGCCACCAACTCCTGTTTTCCCACTCCCCGGTGGCGGGCCGACAGACCAACTTTGATGCCTTGATCCAGTCTGACATTCCGGTGGTGGTCGACTTCTGGGCCAGCTGGTGCGGTCCCTGTCTGCAGTTCGCCCCTGTCTTTCAGGAGATAGCGCTTGAGCTCGAACCCCGCATCCGCTTCGTGAAACTCGACACCGAACAGGAAGCCGCCATCGCCAGCCGCTACGCCATTCGCAGCATACCGACCCTGATGATCTTCAGAGGGGGACAGATCCTGGCTCAGCGCAGCGGCTCCCTGCCCAAGAGCCTGTTCAAGGAGTGGCTGCTCTCCACCGCGGCAGCGCCCAAATGAAAACAGAATGTTTAATTTCTGTTTAATGTCAGATCCATTTTCACTTGACTCTGTGAGTCGCCACATGCTTTGACCACATCCCCCTGTTTCAAACAGGGGGATAAATGTAATCTCGGCAACACAACAACAACCATAAATTAACCGAGAGAACAACATGAATACCTCTGCAGTCCCTTCCGCCCCTACACGCTGGCTGGACATCAAGGCCGGGATCGTCATCCTGGATCTCCTGCTGCTCTGTGCCATGCTCGCCTGGCTTCCGTTTGATCCCATGGTCAACAAAGGCCTCGGCATCCTGATCTTCATCGCCATTCTCTGGCTGACCGAAGCGGTGAACATCACCATCACGGCCTTGTCCATCCCGGTGCTCGCCACCCTGCTCGGGGTGTTTGACATGAGCAAGTCGCTGACCGACTTCGCCAACCCTGTCCTGTTCCTCTTCTTCGGCGGCTTTGCCCTGGCGGCGGCCCTCTCCAAGCAGGGACTCGATACCCAGATCGCCGCCAAGGTGATGCAGCTTGCCAAGGGTCACCTTGGCTGGGCAGCCATAGTGCTGTTCACCATCACGGCTGCGCTCTCCATGTGGATCAGCAACACCGCCACCGCCGCCATGATGATGCCGCTGGCCCTCGGCATGCTCAAGGGCCTCGACGTTCACAAGGAGCGTCGCACTTTGGTCTTCGTCCTGCTTGGCGTCGCCTACAGCGCCAGCATCGGCGGGATCGGCACTCTGGTGGGCAGCCCCCCCAATGCCATCGCCGCCGCCCAGATGGGACTGGGCTTCACCGACTGGCTGAAGTTCGGCATCCCGGTGGTGCTCATCTTCATGCCAGTAGGCATAGGCCTGCTCTACTGGGTAACGCGCCCCAACCTGTCGCACCAGGTCAGCACCGAGCAGGTCACCATAGAGTGGACCGGCCAGCGCAAGACCACCTTGCTCATCTTCCTGACCACAGTGCTGCTGTGGATTGGCTCCCAGCCCATAGCTGCGGCCCTGGGGGGCATTCCCCAGTTCGATACCCTGATCGCCATGGGCGCCATCCTGGCCATCGCCGTCAGCCGGGTCGCCAGCTGGGATGACATCAACCAGAACACCGACTGGGGCGTGCTGCTGCTGTTCGGGGGTGGTCTTACCTTAAGCGCCGTCCTCAAGCAAACCGGGGCCAACGCCTTCCTGGCGGAGCACCTCTCCAGTGCGCTCTCCACCATGCCCATCTTCATCATTCTGCTCTGCCTGGCCGCCTTCGTGGTGTTCCTGACCGAGCTGGTCTCCAACACCGCCACCGCCGCCCTGCTGGTGCCGCTGTTCGCCGGTGTGGCCGAGGCGCTGGGGGTCTCCCCCATAGTGGTCTCCGTGCTTATCGCCGTCGGGGCCTCCTGCGCCTTCATGCTGCCGGTGGCCACGCCGCCAAACGCCATCGTCTTCGCCAGCGGTCACATCCAGCAGCGGGAGATGATGCGGGCAGGTCTGGTGCTGAACCTGGTGTTTACCCTCATCTTGACCCTGCTGGCCTATTTCTTCGGCGATATCCTGCACTGATCCCCGGCCAGGCAGATGGGCCTGAGGATGCTGACGGAGCAAGCCCCTGAGCCGTCGAACACCCCAAGTCTGTTGACACACCAGAGCCCCGCACCGTCGGGGCTCTGTTTATTCCTCCCTCTGGTGATTCCCCCAGCCTCTCGCTCTCTCCTTGCAACTGGCCCTGCCCCTGTGGCGCACCTCAGGTCATTAACACGGCCTTAAGAAAGTACCTCCATGATGCGGACAATGGCACTCCGGCAATCGGCGCATGGAAAGCCGGGATGGATCACTACGAGAGGAAAACATCATGGAGAAAGCGATGGGAAGCAGCAAGGCCATCAGGGTCTGGGATCCCCTGATCAGGGTGTTTCACTGGGCCACCGTCCTGCTGTGCGTGCTCAACCTGTTCATCCTGGAGGAAGGCAGACGCAATCACCGCTATGTCGGGTACGCCTTGGCCGGATTGCTGGTGCTGCGCATCCTGTGGGGATTGGTCGGCTCCGACTACGCCAGGTTTGCCCAGTGGTTTCCGACTCCGGCCCGCCTGGGCCGCTACCTGCAGGCCAGCTGGCAGGGCAAACACCCCTATCATGCCGGCCACAATCCGCTGGGCGCCTTGATGATACTGATGATGTTGACCTGCCTGGTGGGGACAGCGGTCACCGGGATCATGACGGGGTACGAGCAGCTGTTTGATGAAGACCTCATGGAAGAGCTCCACGAGTTCTTTGCCAAGGCGCTGCAGATAGCCATCTTCATCCATGTGTTGGCGGTCATCGTCCTCGATCGCCTGACCCGGAGCGATCTCATCAGGGCCATGATCACCGGCAGGAAGCGCGTGCCAGCCGGCACCGAGATCGTCGACAAGCGTTGAGGCCTCCTCGACCAGATGACATAAAAAAACCCCGCGATGCGGGGTTTTTTCATATTGGGTGTGCTCAGCCGACGTTGCAGCTCTTCAATTTCCAGATCCGGTCCACGTAGTCCTGGATGGAGCGGTCGGAGTTGAACTTGCCCATGGTGGCCGAGTTGATGATGACCTTCTTCGCCCACAGCGCCGGATCCCGATACCAGGTATCGATCAACTTGTGCGCTTCCGAGTAGGAGGCGAAATCGGCCAGGGTCAGGTAGGGATCCCCTCCTTCTAGCAAGGAGCGCTTGATGGAGGCGAGTTCGCCCGGACGACCCGGCGTGAAGTAGTCGGTGTCGAACCAGTCCAGCACCGCCTTGAGCTCGGAGTTGGCGTAGTAGAAGTCGTACGGGTTGTAACCGCGCGCCTTCAGGGACTTCACCTCGTCCACGTTCAGGCCGAAGATGGCGCAGTTCTCGGCCCCCGCCTCTTCGGCGATCTCGATGTTGGCGCCGTCCAGGGTGCCTATGGTGATGGCGCCGTTCAGTGCCATCTTCATGTTGCCGGTACCTGAGGCTTCGTAGCCTGCGGTGGAGATCTGCTCGGAGACATCCGCCGCCGGGATCAACTTCTCGGCCAGACTCACCCGGTAGTTCGGCATGAACACCACTTTCAGCTTGCCCTGGATGCGGGCGTCGTTGTTGACCCGCTCCGCCAGCTTGTTGATGGCGTAGATGATGTCCTTGGCCAGCTTGTAACCGGGCGCCGCCTTGGAGCCGAAGATGAACACCCGCGGGTGCATGTCATAGTCGGGGTTCGCCAGCAGACGACGGTAGAGCGCCATGATGTGGATGAGGTTCAGCTGCTGGCGCTTGTACTCGTGCAGACGCTTGATCTGGACGTCGAAGATCGCCTCGGCCGAGACATCGATGCCGGTTTCCGCCTTGATGACCTTGACCAGCTTCTCCTTGTTGTGACGCTTGATGGTCATGAACTGCTGCTGGAACGCCTTGTCGTCAGCAAACTTGGTCACGCTACGCAGCTTGTCCAGCTGCAGCGGCCACTCCTTGCCCACCACCTCGCTGTAGAGAGCGGCGAGCTCGGGGTTGCAGGCCAGCAGCCAGCGACGGGGGGTCACGCCGTTGGTGACGTTGCACATCTTCTCGGGCCACAGCTCGGCATACTCGGGGAAGAGATCCTCTTTCACCAGCTTGGAGTGGATCTCGGCCACGCCGTTCACCTTGCAGGAGCCGATGACGCACAGGTTGCCCATGCGCACCTTGCGCACGTCCCCTTCTTCGATGATGGAGAGCTTGGCCTTGATGGCGTCGTTGCCCGGCCATTTGGGCTCCACCAGCTCGTTCAGGAAGCGGGCGTTGATCTCGTAGATGATCTCGAGATGACGGGGCAGCACCTTCTCGAACAGGCTGACGGACCACTTCTCCAGTGCTTCCGGCAGCAGGGTGTGGTTGGTGTAGGAGAAGACCTGGTAGCAGATGGCCCAGGCGGCATCCCAGTTCAAGTCTTCCTCGTCCACCAGCACCCGCATCAACTCGGGGATGGCCACTGTCGGGTGGGTATCGTTGAGCTGGATGGCAATTTGCGCGGCAAAGTTGCGGAAGTCCGAACCATGGACCCGCTTGTAGCGGCGCATGATGTCCTTGATGGAGCAGGCACAGAAGAAGTACTGCTGGATCAGGCGCAGCTCTTTGCCTGCATCTGTCTCATCATTCGGGTAGAGCACCTTGGAGATGGTCTCGGCCTGAGCCTTCTCGGCCTGGGAGTCAATGTAACCACCGGCGTTGAACACGTCCCAGTCGAAGAACTCGGAGGCGCGGGATTCCCACAGGCGCAGGATATTGACGGTGTGACCACCAAAGCCCACCACAGGGATGTCCCAAGGCACCCCTTTGATCTTGCGACCGGCGTGCCACACCTTCTTCAGGCCGCCCTTGTCACCGAACACGGTCTCCACATAGCCGTAGAGCGGGATCTCCTGCACCGATTCGGGGCGGCAGATCTCCCAGGGGTTGCCATATTCACGCCAGGAGTCCGGGCGCTCGATCTGGCGACCATCCTGGATCTCCTGACGGAACAGGCCGTGCTCGTAGTGGATGCCGTAGCCCACCGCCGGGTAATTCAGGGTGGCCAGGGAGTCGATGAAGCAGGCGGCCAGACGACCCAGGCCGCCGTTGCCAAGGGCCATGTCCGGCTCTTGTTCGCACAGATCGGTCAATTCCAGACCGAGTTCACCCAGGGCCTCTTCGCAGATCTTGTACAGAGAGAGGTTGTGCAGGTTGTTGGAGGTCAAACGCCCCATCAGGAATTCAGCAGAGAGATAGTGAATCGCACGAGTATCTTTCTTGAAGTGAGTCTGCTGAGTGCGGGTCAGGCGCTCGTACACCTGTTCGTTGACGGCGGCAGCGGTCGCTTTCCACCATGCTTCGGGAGAGGCTTTCTGTTCGCTTGTACCCAAGGTAGAACGCAGGTGACGCACGATACTCGCCTTGAGCTGTTCTTTATCCAGTTGGAGATCTTGGTCTGTCTTCTTCTTGGTAGCCATAAACCATTTTCCTTCGTTACAAATAAAAAATGTTATCCCCTTGAGGGACCGGCGCTGTTGTTATCTCAGAATATGTTCCGGCGTGGGCATACTAGCTAAAGCCGGGGGTTTAAAAGTTAACGTGAGTCACACTTTAACGCATAAAAATGACAGTTTCACCATGAAAACCCTTTCCTATATCTCGCCTGAACAAAATAAAAATAACCTTAAAAATCAAAACATTGAGTGAAATTAAAAAAGATGGATTCATGAATAGGTTTTCAATGATTGCCAGCGGCTGAAAATACGTGAAAATAAGCGCCAACTAGGCCGGCGATGAAATCGCTTTCAATGTTTGGTGTCTCAGCGCGGCAATAAAAGGAAGCTGCCCCAATTGGGGCAGCTTCCCGAGCTGAATTAACCATGGGCCTTGAACTGGTTACTCATGGGGTCGTAGTGATAACCAATCTGCTGCAGACGGGTGGCCAGCTGATCCTCTGTCATGTCGTAGTAAGCCAGCAACTCTTCCAGACCATCGCACTCCAGCCGCAGCTTCTCGTTGATGATCCCGAGCAGAATATTGGCGTCCAGCCGTTGCAAGGTGCTCACATCCATCTTGGTCCCTCCTCTTGCCATACATACTGTATAACCATGAGCGCCGGCCCGCGCTTTGTCTACAGGTTAAAAAACACCCGCCCCGTCATCGATATAAATAGCATTTAAATTCAATAAGTTAATAAAAATCCCTGTTAGTCGGCTCACATTTTTAATCACAAACGCCTTGTCACTGGCATGAGATAGAACTACTGTATACGCATACAGCATGGTTATTCATACAGGACACACATATGAGCCAGCCCCTGAGTCACCGTCCACTCTCCTCCTCTGCCGGTGTGATCACCACCTGGCCCACCCGCCATCAGAGCAAGGCGGAGCATGAGCATCGACTGGCCATGGATCTCCATGAAGCCCCGTTGCTGGATGCGTTGGGAAGATTGAGCCAAAGCGACAGCGGCTGGATTTTGCTCATAGCTCCGCCAGGGCTGCCCGTGGCCAAGCAACTGCAAGCACAGGGGATCAATCCCGCTCGGGTACTGGTGGTTCACGGCCCCAAGATCAAGAACTGGCAACGTCTGCTGGAGCAGAGCCTGGCCAACGGTCATTGTGCAGCCGTCTTGACCTGGTTGCCCGAACGGGTTGCCCTGGATCGCAGCCACCTCAGCACCCTGGGGCAGCGTGCCGGTGTCCTGACTCGCTTCTTCGAGCCCACCCCTGCCCAGGGGGGGCCTCTCTGTTACGGTGGGCAGGACGTCTACCTGAACCATTGAGTCATATCGTGCCGACCCGGGCTGGCAGAGCTCCCCGCCCCGCGCGTCAGTCTGGCAGGGCGGCAACCAAGACGAGAAAGGCGACCCTGAGGTCGCCTTCTGTCATATGGGCTGTGATGAGCTGCCATCTGCCCGGCGCCCCGCGAGGGCTTGCACCGGATCAGGCGAGCTTGGTATCCAGCTCGGCGATTTTGGCAGACCAGTAGGCCGGGCCGGTTTCATGGATGTTGTTGCCCTGGGAGTCGACCGCCACTGTTACCGGCATGTCTTCCACCTCGAACTCATAGATGGCTTCCATCCCCAGATCGGCGAAGGCTACCACGCGCGCCTTCTTGATGGCCTTGGCCACCAGATAGGCGGCGCCGCCAACGGCCATCAGATAAACGGCCTGGTGCTGTTTGATGCTCTCGACGGTTTTCGGACCGCGCTCGGACTTGCCTATCATGCCGATGAGGCCGGTTTCGCCCAGCATCATGTCGGTGAATTTGTCCATCCGGGTGGAGGTAGTTGGGCCGGCCGGGCCGACCACTTCGTCACGTACCGCATCGACCGGGCCGACGTAGTAGATGAAACGGTTGGTGAAGTCGACCCCTTCCGGCAAGCCTTCGCCATTTTTCAGCATGTCGGCAATGCGCTTGTGGGCGGCGTCACGGCCGGTGAGGATCTTGCCGGAGAGCAGCACTGTATCGCCGCTCTTCCAGCTGGCGAGTTCGGCCTTGGTGATGCCGTCGACATTGACCCGGCGCACGTTGCCGCCCGCTTCACGGGTGATTTCCGGCCAGTCACTCAGCCTCGGCGGAGTCAACTCGGCGGGGCCAGAGCCATCGAGCTCGAAGTGAACGTGACGGGTGGCGGCGCAGTTGGGGATCATCACCACCGGCTTGGAGGCGGCATGAGTCGGGGCGGACTTGACCTTCACGTCCAGCACTGTGGTGAGGCCCCCCAGCCCCTGGGCACCAATCCCCAGCCGGTTGACCTTGTCATAGAGCTCTACCCTCAGCTTCTCTTCTGTGGTCTCTGGACCCCGGGCGATCAGCTCCTGAATGTCGATGTGCTCCATCAGGGCTTCCTTGGCGAGCACGGCCGCCTTCTCGGCGGTACCGCCGATGCCGATCCCCAGCATGCCAGGAGGGCACCAGCCAGCGCCCATGGTCGGCACGGTTTTGAGCACCCATTCGACCACGTCGTCGGAGGGGTTTAGCATCACCATCTTGGACTTGTTCTCGGAGCCGCCGCCTTTGGCCGCTATGCTCACTTCCACCTTGTCCCCCGGAATCATGTCGATGTGCACCACGGCAGGGGCGTTGTCCTTGGTGTTCTTGCGACTGCCGGCCGGATCGGCGAGCACGGAGGCGCGCAGCGGGTTGTCCGGATTGGTGTAGGCGCGGCGGGTACCCTCGTCCACCATCTCCTGCACCGTCATGTCGCTGTCCCACTGCACCTGCATGCCGATCTTGACGAAGCAGGTGACGATGCCGGTGTCCTGGCACAGGGGGCGATGCCCTTCGGCAGACATGCGGGAGTTGATCAGGATCTGGGCCAAGGCATCCTTGGCGGCCGGGTTGATCTCGCGGTCATAGGCAGCCTTGGCGGCTTGGACAAAATCGAGGGGGTGGTAGAAAGAGATGTACTGCAGGGCGTCAGCAATGGAATCGATAAAGTCCTGTTTTCTAATGATGCTCATATCATCCTCACTGGTCCTTGTCGTCGCTTGCGCGAGCAAGGGCTTCCATATGAGCCGGGCCTTCGGCAGGCGGCGAATGCGCACAGAGCCGGCGACTACGGCGTGTTTTTATAACGGTGTTTTTCTTAAAAATGCCGGCGGCCATGATACGCTTGAGCACCCGAACCGGCTAGGGAGCTGGGTGCAAACTGTTGCCTGTGTAACAAAAAATGAAACCAAGACTGCATATCCACCATTTCGATCCGCAAGCATCGCTTCACGCCCTGTTTGCCCGCTTGCAACACCAGGCCTGGGCCATCCTGCTGGAATCGGCAGGCCCAACGGGCGCCGACAACCGCTTTGACATCATCAGCGCCGATCCGCTCGCCACCCTGGAGACCCGGGGTGCCAGCACCTGCCTCACCCGGGCTGGCCACCAGAGCCATCATGACGGCGATCCCCTCGCCCTGCTCGCCGAGACCCAACGAGCCCTGCTGGGCGAACTGGTGCAGGATGAGCATGACCTGCCCTTCATCGGGGGCGCCCTGGGGCTCTTTGGCTACGATCTGGGCCGGCGCTTCGAGCGTCTGCCCGTCCAGGCCAGTGCGGACATCCAGGTACCCGACATGGCGGTGGGGATCTACGACTGGACACTGCTGCGAAACGTCGCAACCGGTCGCTGGCAGCTGGTGCACTGGGGAGATGAAACCGGGCTCGCCAGACGCCTGCAGTGGCTGGCGGCGCAAGCCCCTCAGCCCTGCGCCCCCTTCGCCTTGCAGGGCGAGTGGCAGAGCAACATGAGCCGGGCCGAGTACGGCGAAAAGTTCGCCTGCATCCAGGCCTATCTGGCGGCAGGGGATTGCTATCAAATCAACCTGACCCAGCGCTTCAGCGCCCCCTATGGAGGGGACGAGTGGTCCGCCTATCTCGCCCTCAGTGCCGCCAACAAGGCCCCCTTCTCCGCCTTTGTCCGGCTGCCCCGTAGCGCCATTTTGAGCCTCTCCCCCGAGCGCTTCCTGCTGCTCGATGGCCGCCACATCGAGACCAAGCCCATCAAGGGCACCCGACCTCGCCATCCGGACCCCGCGATCGACAAACAGGTGGCCGAGTCGCTCGCCAGTGCCGACAAGGACAGATCGGAGAACCTGATGATCGTGGATCTGCTGCGTAACGACATAGGCCGGGTCAGCCGCCCGGGCTCCGTCAGCGTGCCGAGCCTGTTTGCGGTGGAGTCCTTCCCCGCCGTGCATCACCTGGTCTCCACCATTCACGGCGAGCTGGATGCGCGCTGGCAGGGGGTGGATCTGCTACGGGCCTGTTTCCCTGGCGGCTCCATCACGGGGGCCCCCAAGATCCGGGCGATGGAGATCATCGAGGAGCTGGAGCCGGTGCGCCGAAACGCCTATTGCGGCAGCATCGGCTATCTGAGCCAGCACGGCCGGATGGACACCAGCATCTGCATTCGCACCCTGATAGCCGAAGCCGGCCGGCTCCATTGCTGGGCAGGGGGGGGCATCATCGCCGACTCAGACCCGGACGCCGAATATCAGGAGACCTACGACAAGGTGGCCCGCATCCTGCCGCTGCTGGATGCCTTGCGCCAATGAGCCTGTGACTGCCCTCGCCCGCCCCAAGGAGACCAGGACCGAGATGGATATCGAGATGAACCGCGCCGAGCTGCTGACCCGCTTCCTGTTGCAGCGCCCCGCTCCCGCCCACCGTCTGATGCTGGCGGGGCTCAAGCCGGCGGCTGTGCTGATCCCCCTGGTGGAGCGTCCCCAGGGGCTGCACCTGTTGCTGACCCGTCGCAGCACCACCCTGCGCCACCATCCGGGGCAGATAAGTTTCCCCGGCGGGCGCCAGGATCCGGAAGATGAGAGCCTGATCCACACCGCCCTGCGAGAGACCCATGAAGAGCTCGGGATCCCCGCCTCCCAGATCCGGGTCATCGGCAGCCTCACCCCGCTCAACACCATCTCCCTGTATGACGTCCTGCCTGTGCTGGCCATGATAGACCCCGACTATCGGCTTGCTCTCAGCCCCGATGAGGTGGCGCAGGCCTTCGAAGTGCCCCTCAGCCATGTGCTGGATCCGGCCCACCACATCGCCCTGACCCTCCCAAGGGCGGGCAAGCGCCACACCATCTATTGGATCCCCTGGCAACACTCCTTCATCTGGGGGGCCACCGCCAGCATGATCCGCCAGCTGGCCCAGCACCTGTCAGGACAACATATTGATAACCTTTCAGGGTGAGAAATTATCCAATTAACATTCAACTAACACTGCATATGATAAATAAATTTTGATTTTTTATTCTTTTGATCACATTTCCATAAGAAAGTGCGGGTTTCGGCCTCATAAAGGTGAATCTGATCAACATTTTTGATTAAAAAAAAAGTATTCTTGCGCCGACTAATTAAAACCACACATTCGGGGTGAGACACATGTCCAATACTGTCACTGGCGCACAGGACGTTGCAGCCGCACAGGAGCAAGGAATCAGCTCGGTCCAATCACGCGGTTGGAGCAAACAAGACACCACCTGGGTTATCAGCCTGTTCGGCACCGCCGTCGGCGCCGGCATCCTGTTCCTGCCCATCAACGCTGGCATGGGTGGCTTCTGGCCACTGGTGGTGATGGCGCTGCTGGTCGGCCCCATGACCTACCTGGCCCACCGCGGCCTGGCGCGCTTCGTGCTTTCCTCCAAGAAGCCAAATGCGGACATCACCGAAGTGGTGGAAGAGCATTTCGGCGTGGGCGCTGGCAAATTAATCACCCTGCTCTACTTCTTTGCCATCTACCCCATAGTGCTGATCTACGGCGTGGGCATCACCAATACCGTCGAGAGCTTCCTGGTCAACCAGCTGCAGATGACGGCGCCGCCGCGCTGGATCCTCTCCATCGTGCTGATCATGGCCATGATGTCGGTCATGCTGGCTGGTGAGAAGCTGATGCTGAAGGTCACCGAGTTCTTGGTGTACCCCCTCATCGCCATCCTGGCGGGCATCTCCCTGTACCTCATCCCGGACTGGACCGGCGCCGCCCTGGCCCAGGTACCTTCTGCCAAAGATTTCGCCACCACCCTGTGGCTGACCATCCCGGTGCTGGTGTTCTCCTTCAACCACAGCCCGGCCATCTCCAGCTTCGCCCTGGCCCAGCGCCGTGATCACGGTGACAACGCCGTCGCCAAGTCCGATGCCATCTTGAAGCGCACCGCGCTCATCCTGCTCGGCTTCGTGATGTTCTTCGTCTTCTCCTGCGTGATGAGCCTGACACCGGCCCAACTGGCAGAAGCCAAGTCCCAGAACATTGCCGTGCTCTCCTACCTGGCCAACCAGCATGCGAGCCCCATCATCTCCTACTTCGGTCCGCTGGTTGCCTTCGTGGCCATCGTCTCCTCCTTCTTCGGCCACTATCTGGGTGCCCGTGAAGGCCTGAAGGGCATGGTAATGCAGCAGATGCGCTCCTCCGGCAAGGAACCGAACCACAAGAAGATCGAACTGTTCATCATCGCCTTCTTCATCCTGACCCTGTGGGGCGTGGCCGTGATCAACCCCTCCATCCTCGGCATGATCGAATCCCTGGGTGGTCCCATCATCGCCACCATCCTGTTCCTGATGCCGATGTACGCCATCAAGCGCGTCCCGGCCATGGCGAAATACCAGGGCCAGATCAGCAACGTGTTCGTGGCAACCATGGGCCTCATCGCCATCTCTGCCATCCTCTATCAACTGGTCGGCTAACCCGCCTGCGATAGCCAGGGTCAACCGGATCGCCGGTTGACCCTGCCAGAGACCCACAGCCCGGCAGGCTCAGCTTGCCGGGCTGTTTTCATTGCGGGGCACCGGGTTCGGCAAGGGCCTGGATAAGGCCATCTTCCCTATCAGCCACCTTTCCCAACCGGCCACCTGCTGCGTTGCCGCCCGTGCAATCTGCCCCTTTCCTCACATCCCGCCCGTGGGCAAAAGGGATGGCAGCCTGGCTGCCCCATGCTGCCGAGTGAGCCCCCACCCATGTTCCCTTCTGACCTTCCCCAGCCCTTTGCCGGGTTCCCGTGCAAGAGGATGGGCGCTATACCGCGCCTACATCGGGCACCTCGGGCCTCCCCGCAGGGGTCTGGGTTTGCATCCAATACACGGGGTACCGTCGCTCGCCAGCCCCGCTCTCAGATGCAACGGCGCCGAGCAGAATCTCTGATGCTCCAGATCGGCGCCCATATGCCCGCTGACGAGCCTTGAGGCCTTACCGCGATGGCGGCACGGCGGCATGCTGCCCATCAACGCCTGAGCCTATGGACCTCGCCGCGCCTGGTGCCCTTCTTACTCCAGAGGGGTAGCCGCGACCGCCCTAGCAGGCAGGCGCCGATACTCCCATGAACGAGAGACACCACGGCGGCAACGGGCAGATGGGAAGCAGGAAGGAGCCAGTGTTGCTGGCATGAAATCGCAGGCAATAAAAAGCGCCCTCCGAAGAGGGCGCCAGCATTTAGGGAAAAGCTAAGAGGATCAGGCTTCGCGGCTGGGCAGCGGGGCCGCTTCCAGCAGGCTCTCATCCTCGGCCATGCAAGCGGCCGCGGTGAACAGCACGTCGGTGGAGCTGTTGAGCGCCGTTTCGGCGGAGTCCTGCAGCACCCCAATGATGAAGCCCACGGCAACGACCTGCATGGCAATGTCGTTGCTGATGCCAAACAGGCTGCACGCCAGCGGGATCAGCAGCAGGGAGCCACCAGCCACGCCGGAGGCGCCACAGGCACTGACGGTGGCGACCACGGAGAGCAGAATGGCGGTGGCCATATCCACTTCCATCCCCAGGGTGTGCACCGCCGCCATAGAGAGCACAGTGATGGTGATGGCGGCGCCGGCCATGTTGATGGTGGCGCCCAGCGGAATGGAGACCGCATAGGTGTCTTCCGGCAGACGCAGTTTCTCGGCCAGCGCCATGTTGACCGGGATGTTGGCGGCGGAGCTGCGGGTGAAGAAGGCGGTCACGCCACTCTCTTTCAGGCAGGTCAGCACCAGCGGATAGGGATTGCGCTTGATCTTCCAGAACACGATGAGCGGGTTGACCACGAAGGCGATGAACAGCATGCAGCCGATCAGCACCACCAGCAGTTGGGCATAGCCAAACAGCGCATCGAAACCTGTCTCGGCCAGGGTGGAGGCAACCAGACCCAGGATGCCGAGCGGGGCGCAGCGGATCACGGCCTTGACGATGGCAGAGACCCCGTGGGACACATCGGAAATCAGCGCCTTGGTGCTCTCATTGGCGTGACGCATAGCGATGCCGAGGCCGATGGCCCAGGCCAGGATACCGATGTAGTTGGCATCCAGCAGCGCCTTCACCGGGTTGGTCACCACGTTGAACAGCAGGGTCTGCAGTACCTCGGTAATGCCGCCCGGCGGGGTGATCTCGGCAGTGCTGGCAACCAGGTGCAGGTTGGAGGGGAACAGGAAGCTCGCCATCACGGCCACCACGGCGGCCAGGAAGGTCCCCAGCACATAGAGCAGCAAGATCGGCTTCATGTTGGTCTTCTGACCCTGCTTGTGACCGATGATCGCCGACATCACCAGCACGAAGACCAGCAGCGGAGCGACCGCCTTCAGGGCACCGACGAACAGGCTGCCAAGCAGACCCGCCGCCTTGGCCCATTCAGGCATGAACATGGCAAGGAGGATACCGAATACCAGACCGACCAGGATCTGGCTAACCAGACTGGTGCTGTTGACCAGTTTTATGAGGGGGTGTTGTTGTGTCATCAAATAGTCCCTGTGCACTCATGGTGCGTGAATCATTAGTCCTGTTGGCAACCTGCCGCACGCATTGGCACCGGCCTGTGGACGGTGGTGCCGTTGGCAAACCTTCTTCTGGGTTTGTCCAGTACGCTTGGGGTTGCGGACAAGGAATATCCCATCTGCCATCTTTTTTTTCCACATAATCACTGAAAAATATCAGGGTTACCTCACAAAAAATCTACAACAATGTGATAACACAATATCAACCACGGTCAAATTGTCACCAAACCAGTCCTATCATCGGCCGATGTGGGGCGAGAGTGGTATCATGCCGCTCACTTTGCACTGGAGCCTGTTGCCATGATCACCTCTTTATTGACCCGACACTTCGGCTTCGATCAGCTGCGACCCGGCCAGGAAGCGGTGATCAGCCGCCTGCTGGCCGGCAAGAGTGCGGCAGCCATCTTCCCGACCGGCGCAGGCAAGTCCCTCTGCTACCAGTTGCCCGCGCTGGCACTGCCCCATCTGACCCTGGTCATCTCCCCCCTGCTGGCGCTGATGCACGATCAGCTCGCCTTCTTGCAACGCAAGGGGATCGCCGCCGCCACCCTGGACTCCAGTCAGACCCCCGAGGAGAGTCGGCGGGTGATGCAGCAGGCCAGTGACGGCCAGCTCAAGATCCTGATGATCTCGGTGGAGCGCCTCAAGAACGAGCGCTTTCGCCGCTTCATCGCCCAGGTGCCGCTCTCCCTGCTGGTGGTGGACGAGGCGCACTGCATCTCGGAATGGGGCCACAACTTTCGGCCCGACTACCTGAAGCTGCCGGACCATCGCCGCGATCTCGCCATTCCCCAAGTACTGCTGCTCACCGCCACCGCCACCCCGGCGGTCATGGCAGATATGCAGGCCAAATTCGCCATCGAGGCCGAGGATCTGGTGGTGACGGGTTTCTATCGCCCCAATCTGGATCTCGCCGTCATTCCGCTGGCCGGCAGTGCCCGCGATGGTTGGCTGCGTGACGAATTGCGCCGCGATCCCGCAGCCCCCACCATCGTCTACGTCACCCTGCAACAGAGTGCGCAGCAGTGCGCCGATCAGTTGCAGGCCATCGGCATCCGCGCCTGTGCCTATCATGCGGGGCTGGAGCCCGCCCTGCGCAGCCAGATCCAGCACGACTTCATGGCTGGCCGACTCGACTGCATCGTCGCCACCATCGCCTTTGGCATGGGCATCGACAAGGCCGATATCCGCCGGGTCATTCACTACGATCTGCCCAAATCCATCGAGAACTACAGCCAGGAGATAGGCCGCGCCGGACGTGACGGACTCCCCTCCCGCTGCATGGTGCTGGCGAGCCGCGCCCAGTTGCCTGTGCTGGAAAACTTCGTCTATGGGGACACCCCTGACAGGGAGGCCATCCTGAGCTTGCTCCAGATCCTGCAACAGAGCGGTGCCGAGTGGGAATTTGGCCTGCTGCGCCTCTCCAACGAGACCAACATTCGCCAACTGCCCCTCAAGACCCTGTTGGTCTATCTGGAGATGGCGGGGATCATTGCCCCGGCCTACAGCTACTTTGCCGAGTACCGTTTCAAGTTCGTGCTGGAAAAAAGGGAGATCCTGGCCCGCTTCAACCCCGATCGCCGTCAGTTCCTGGAGCAGCTGTTTGCCTGTGCGCCCCAGGCGCGCAGCTGGTGCACCATGGACTTCGATGCACTGTGGCAGGGTTATCAGGGGGAACGCCAGCGCGCCGCGGCGGCACTGGACTATCTGCAGCAGCAGGGCTGGATCGAGCTGGAGAGCAAACAGATGACGGAGGTGTATCGAGTCGTGCGCCAGCATATCGACCCGGCGGCACTGGCCGAAGAGCTGCATGGACTGTTTGAAAAGAAAGAGCAGAGCGAGCTGGCACGCTTGCAGGCCCTGCTGGGGTTCTTTACCTCGACCCGTTGCCTGAGCCATGAGCTGGCCCGCTATTTTGCCGATGAAGAGGCGCCCGAGCGCTGTGGTCACTGCTCCGTCTGCCGGGGGGAGATAGCCGTGCTGCCGCCGCTGCCATCTCCGGGCTTGCTCAACGAGCACGGCTTGCGCGCCTGGTGCGATCCTCTGATTGCCCTGTGTCACCAGCGCCATCCCAGGATCCTGACCCGCTTCCTGTGTGGCATCGCCACCCCCCTGACCACCCGGATCAAGGCGAGAAACCTGGCCGGTTTTGGCCAGCTGGCGGCGCATCCCTTCGCCGAGGTGCTGGCGGCGGTGTCGGCGATCTATCCTGCCGACGCTTGATCGCCCGCTTGCCGGACACTGAAAAAATAAGACCCTCGCGGATGCGAGGGTCAAGCCAACGGAAACGTGCTTAAACAGAGCTTAGTATCTGCACAATCACCCACTCTCTTGCTAAAGCGATGACTGCTCGACACAGGGCCAATCTAGAGCAGCCAGAATGTAGCGTCAATGTAAAAATTAGAGCTTAAACACCAAACAACAATCATTACGTTAACGTAAGCGTAATGAAAATTCAGCCCTTCTCCTCTGCCACCCTTGCCCTGCCTGCACTTCGATTCCACAAACCGGGAAACCATCATTTCCTGCTCCTGCCACACAAACATTTATTTTTTATGTCTTTGACATTTGCATCACTGTCGTGGCAAAAATAATTTAACAGTCAGTAACATAGAGATGTCATTGGCTGCCTCTTCCCGCATGAGGATCGGGAAGCTCCCGTACAAACTTAAACCAACGATGCGATGGATTACTGGGGGCTGTTGACTAGGCTTAAGAGGTAAACAGAACAAAAGTAGTGATCCACTCTTTTTCAGGGTAAGCGACTATAACGAGGGCTAAGTTATGGGCATCTTCGAGCACTATCAACAGCGGTATGAGAAGGCCAGAGAGGAGGAGTACAGCATCCAGGAGTTTCTGGATATGTGCAAACAGGACAAATCCTGCTACGCCTCCGCAGCTGAACGACTGCTGGTTGCCATCGGCGAACCGGAAATGATCGATACCTCCGTCAATCCGCGCCTCAGCCGCCTCTTTTCCAACCGCGTCGTCGCACGCTATCCCGCTTTCAAAGACTTCTATGGCATGGAAGAGGCCATCGAGCAGATCGTCTCCTACCTCAAGCACTCCGCCCAGGGACTGGAAGAGAAGAAGCAGATCCTCTATCTACTCGGCCCCGTTGGCGGCGGCAAATCTTCGCTGGCCGAGAAACTCAAGTCCCTGATGCAAAAAGTGCCCATCTATCGCATCAAAGGATCGCCGGTCAACGACCACCCCTTCTGCCTGTTCGACATCGAGGAGGACGGCGAGATCCTGGAAAAAGAGTACGGTATCCCACGCCGCTACCTGAGGCCCATCATGTCCCCTTGGGCGGCCAAGCGGCTGCATGAGTTTGGCGGCGACATCACCAAATTCAAAGTGGAGAAGGTCAACCCCTCCATCCTGGATCAGATTGCCATCGCCAAGACAGAACCTGGCGATGACAACAACCAGGACATCTCCTCCCTGGTGGGCAAGGTCGACATCCGCATGCTGGAGCACTATGCCCAGGATGATGCCGATGCCTACTCTTACTCAGGGGCGCTGTGCAAGGCGAACCAGGGGATGATGGAATTCGTAGAGATGTTCAAGGCCCCCATCAAGGTACTGCACCCCTTGCTGACCGCGACCCAGGAAGGAAACTACAACGGCACCGAGGGGCTCTCCGCCCTCCCCTTCGACGGCATCCTGCTTGCCCACTCCAACGAATCCGAGTGGCAGCAGTTCCGCAACAACAAGAACAACGAAGCCTTCCTCGACCGGGTATACATCGTCAAGGTGCCTTATTGCCTGCGCGTCTCGGAAGAGGTGAAGATCTACGAGAAACTGCTGTTCAACAGCGAGCTGACCGAGGCCAAGTGCGCCCCGGGCACCCTGGAGCTGCTGGGCCAGTTCTCGGTGCTGTCGCGGCTCAAGGAACCGGAAAACTCCAGCCTCTACTCCAAGATGCGGGTCTATGACGGCGAGAGCCTCAAAGATACAGATCCCAAGGCGAAGAGCTATCAGGAGTACCGCGACTACGCCGGTGTCGACGAGGGCATGAACGGCCTCTCCACCCGCTTTGCGTTCAAGATCCTCTCCCGTGTCTTCAACTTCGACCATGCGGAAGTGGCGGCCAACCCTGTCCACCTCTTCTATGTGCTGGAGCAGCAGATCGAGCGCGAGCAGTTCCCGCAGGAGCTGCACGATCGCTACCTTGAGTTCATCAAGGGCTATCTGACCCCGCGCTACGTGGAGTTCATCGGCAAGGAGATCCAGACCGCCTATCTCGAGTCATATTCAGAGTACGGGCAGAACATCTTCGATCGCTACGTCACCTACGCCGACTTCTGGATCCAGGATCAGGAGTACCGTGATCCCGAGACCGGCCAGCTCTTTGATCGGTCGTCGCTCAACAGTGAGCTGGAGAAAATTGAGAAACCCGCCGGGATCAGCAACCCGAAGGATTTTCGCAACGAGATCGTCAACTTCGTGCTGCGTGCACGGGCCAACAATGCAGGCCGTAACCCCAACTGGACCAGTTACGAGAAGCTGCGCACCGTGATCGAGAAGAAGATGTTCTCCAACACGGAAGAGCTGCTGCCGGTTATCTCCTTCAACAGCAAAACCTCGGCCGAGGAGCAGAAGAAGCACGATAACTTTGTCGAACGGATGATGGAGAAAGGCTACACCCGTAAACAGGTGCGTCTGCTCTCCGAATGGTATCTCAGGGTACGCAAGTCATCCTGACCCTGCCGTGTTCAAGGGGGAGTTATGGCGCATTTTATCGACCGCAGGCTCAACGGCAAAAACAAAAGCGCTGTCAATCGGCAGCGCTTCATCCGCCGCTACAAGAAGCAGATCAAACAAGCGGTCTCGGTTGCTGTCTCCAAGCGCAGCATTCAGGACGTGGACAAGGGCGAGAGCATCAGCATCCCGACCAAGGACATCGGTGAACCCCATTTCCATCAAGGCCAAGGCGGTAAACGGGAGATGGTGCACCCGGGCAACGATCAGTTCGTTTCCGGTGACAAGATTGACCGCCCCAAGGGAGGGGGCAGCGGTCAGGGTGGAGGCGAAGGCCAGGCCTCGGATCAGGGAGAGGGTGCTGACGACTTCGTGTTTCAGATCTCCAAGGATGAGTATCTTGACCTGCTGTTTGAGGATCTGGAGCTGCCACGGTTGCAGAAGACCCAGCTCAATCAGCTGATGGAGATGAAGACCTACCGAGCTGGCTACACCTCCAACGGGGTGCCCGCCAACATCAATGTGGTGCGCTCGCTGCAAAACTCGCTGGCGCGGCGCATGGCGCTGCAGGCGGGCAAGAAGCGCCAGATGCACGAGCTGGAGGAGCGGCTGGCCCTGCTGGCTGTCGATCCCAACGAACATTTTGCCGAGATGGCACAGCTCAAAAAAGAGATCAGGGAGCTGAAACAGCGGATCGAGGCAGTGCCCTTCATCGACACCTTCGATCTCAAGTTCAACAACTTCGTCAAACGGCCCGTGCCCTCCAGTCAGGCGGTGATGTTCTGCCTGATGGATGTCTCCGGCTCCATGGATCAGGCCACCAAGGAGATGGCCAAGCGTTTCTATATCCTGCTCTATCTGTTCCTGAGCCGGACCTACAAGAACGTCGAGGTAGTCTACATTCGCCACCACACCCAGGCCAAGGAGGTGGATGAACACGAGTTCTTCTACTCCCAGGAGACCGGTGGCACCATCGTCTCCAGCGCGCTCAAGATGATGAACGACATCATCAACGAGCGTTATCCGGCCAACCAGTGGAATATCTATGCGGCGCAGGCATCAGATGGTGACAACTGGGCGGATGACTCACCGCAATGCCGGGAGATCCTGATGCGCGACATCATGCCGCGGGTGCGCTACTACTCCTACATCGAGATCACCACCCGCGCTCACCAGACTCTGTGGCACGAGTATGAGTCGGTGGCCGACCAATACCCCCACTTCGCGATGGAACATATTCGCAAGGTTGAGGACATCTATCCGGTGTTCCGGGAGTTGTTCAAGAAGCAAGCGGCTTGAGGGATCACATATGGTAGAAACCGCGAGAAAAATAGCGCCGCTGGACGATGGGCCTGACTGGAACTTCGATCTGCTGGAGATCTATCACCAGGAGATTGCCCGGGTTGCCAAGTTTTATCGGCTGGATACCTATCCCAACCAGATCGAGGTGATCACCGCCGAGCAGATGATGGATGCCTACTCCAGCGTCGGTATGCCCATCGGCTACCAGCACTGGTCATTCGGCAAACGCTTCATCCATACCGAGCGCAACTACAAGCGCGGCCAGATGGGGTTGGCTTATGAAATTGTCATCAACTCAGATCCCTGCATCGCCTACCTGATGGAAGAGAACACCATGCCGATGCAGGCCCTGGTGATGGCTCACGCCTGCTACGGCCACAACTCTTTTTTCAAGAACAACTACCTGTTCAAGGCCTGGACCGATGCCTCCTCCATCATCGACTACCTGCTGTTTGCCAAGAACTACATCACCGAATGCGAGGAAAAACACGGTATCGATGCCGTCGAGCGCCTGCTTGACTCCTGCCATGCCCTGATGAACTTCGGGGTAGATCGCTACAAGCGGCCCCAGAAGATCTCCCTGGCAGAGGAGAAACGTCGCCAGAAGGCACGGGAAGATTACCTGCAAACCCAGGTCAACGAACTGTGGCGCACCCTGCCCAAGCAGCACAAGGCAACCGGTATCGAGGACAGACGCTATCCAGCCGAACCTCAGGAAAACATCCTCTACTTCATCGAGAAGAACGCCCCCCTGCTGGAACCCTGGCAGCGAGAAGTGGTGCGCATCGTGCGCAAGATCAGCCAGTACTTCTACCCGCAGAAGCAGACCCAGGTGATGAACGAGGGGTGGGCCACCTTCTGGCACTACACCATCCTTAACCACCTCTATGATGAGGGGAAGATCAGCGATCGCTTCATGATAGAGGTGCTGCACAGCCACACCAACGTGGTGTACCAACCCCCCTACAACAGCCGCTACTACTCGGGGATCAACCCCTATGCCCTCGGCTTTGCCATGTTCACCGACCTGCGCCGCATCTGCGAACACCCGACCGAGGAGGACAGATACTGGTTCCCCGATTACGCCGGCACCAACTGGGTCGATACCTTGCACTTCGCCATGCAGAACTTCAAGGACGAGAGCTTCATCAGCCAGTTCCTCAGTCCCAAGGTGATGCGCGACATGAAGCTGTTTGCCATCGATGACGACGATCTGAAGAACTACCTCAAGGTCTCCGCCATCCACAACGAGGAGGGTTACCGTCTGGTACGCAACACCCTGTCTGCCCAATACAACCTGAGCAATCTGGAGCCCAACATTCAGGTCTACAACGTGGCGGTAAAGGGGGATCGCTCCCTCACCCTGCGCTACGTGCCCCACAACCGCATCCCCCTTGGCGAGTCGCGGCACGAGGTGCTCAAGCATCTGCACCAGCTGTGGGGATTCGATGTGGTGCTGGAGCAGGATAACGGCGAGCTCACCGCAGACATCATAGGGCGCTGCCCGGATCGCAAGAGTCTGACCTGATAGGCAGACAAGAAGCATAAAAAAACGCGCCATTCGGCGCGTTTTTTCTGGTGACCTTCATCAGTTATCGCACAGATTGCTCGGCATGTCCTGGCGCAGACGGGTCCACAACTTGCCCGATTCGATACCGTACTGACGCACCGTCATGAACACGGCCTCGTGATTCTTGGTCTCGGCCAAGCCCAGCAGCGTCTTGTAATAGGCATCCGCCGTCTCGCGCGCCTGCTTGTCGGAGAAGTAATAACGTCCGACCCTGCTGTACAACCCCTTGAACCCGTTGAGGATCAAGGCATAGATAGGATTACCTGAAGCAAACGAGAGCTGGTGATGCAGGCGGTAATCGAACTCGGCATAGGCTTCAGCCGAATTGTCGACCTCATCGGCCCCGCGCAGGATCTCGGCGGCTTGCTCCGGGTTGTTGCGAATGGCGCCACGGATGAAGATGGTGCAGATGTTGGTGCGAGCCGACAGCAGTTGGGCCACCAGATCCGGCACCTTGTCCTGATCGAGCCGTGCCAGGGTCTCCAGGATGTTGAGGCCCGAGGTTTCCCAGAAGTTGTTGACCTTGGTCGGTTTGCCATGCTGGATGGTGAGCCAGCCATCGCGGGCAAGGCGCTGCAGCACTTCGCGCAAGGTAGTGCGAGTCACGCCAATCAGCTCGGACAGTTCGCGCTCCGCCGGCAGAATGGACCCTGGAGGAAAGCGATTGTTCCAGATGGACTCGATGATGTATTCCTCGGCAAACCCGGCAGGGCTTTGCGCTTTTATGACCATGTAGTGACTCTGTTGTAGTACGTAAAAAGGCTCACGAATAATAGCAAAGCCGGTCATGCTGGCAAGCAGAAGGTCAGTCCTCTGCTCACATTAACCGGATCTTTTTGTTAATAATATGTATGCGATAACATGACTGGAGCCAACCAAGACCAAATGATGGTGATATCGGCGCCTCGCCACTGGGCAAGCATCGTGGCGTTATTTATAGTTAGCGCTCCCTTGATTAAAATCATGTGCAATCAATTTGATAAAGGTGAATATCCGGATGTTCGGGTCGAGTCGGGCTCGACTGCATAGACGCAGATACCAACAACAAAACAGAGAACCATCATTATGCCAATCAGCCTAGGGCGCGCTTTTGCAAAGAATTTTTTGGGCAATGCTCCACGGTGGTACAAGATTGCCATCGTCATATTCCTGCTGATCAATCCGATCGTCTTCCATGTGGATCCCTTCCTGGCTGGCTGGTTGCTGGTCGTCGAGTTCATCTTCACCCTGGCCATGGCGCTCAAGTGTTACCCGCTGCAACCCGGTGGCCTGCTGGCCATAGAGGCCGTGCTCATCGGCATGACCTCGGCGAACCAGATCAAGCATGAGCTGGTTGCCAACATCGAAGTGCTGTTGTTGCTGGTGTTCATGGTGGCTGGCATCTATTTCATGAAACAGCTGCTGCTCTACGTTTTCACCAAGATGCTGGTCCGCATCCATTCCAAGACGTTGCTCTCCCTCGCCTTCTGCCTGGTCTCGGCCTTCCTGTCGGCCTTCCTCGACGCCCTGACCGTGATCGCCGTGGTGATCAGCGTCGCCACCGGTTTCTACGCCATCTACCACAAGGTGGCCTCGAGCGATGAGTCCGGAAATCTGCATCAGGATGACGAAGGGATCGATGAGCTGTCTCGCCAGCACCTGAACGAGTTCCGCGCCTTTTTGCGCAGCCTGATGATGCACGCCGCCATCGGCACGGCCCTGGGGGGCGTCTGCACCCTGGTCGGCGAACCCCAGAACCTCATCATCGGTGAGCAGGCGGGCTGGCATTTCGGTGAATTTGCCATTCGCATGGCCCCAGTCACCATCCCTGTCTTCTTCTGCGGTCTGCTCACCTGCATCCTGGTGGAGAAATTCCGCTGGTTCGGTTATGGCACCAAGTTGCCAGAGCCCGTGCGCCATATCATGGAAGCCTATGAGCGCGATGAAGATGCCGAGCGCAGCCCGCAAGAGAAGGCCAAGCTGCTGGTCCAGGCGGCTATCGCCATCTGGCTGATCACTGGTCTGGCTCTGCATCTGGCGGCGGTGGGCCTGATCGGCCTGACCGTCATAGTCCTCGCGACGTCCTTCACCGGCGTCACCGAAGAGCATGCGCTCGGCAAGGCTTTCCATGAGGCGCTGCCCTTCACCGCCCTGCTCACCGTGTTCTTCAGCGTGGTAGCGGTGATCATCGATCAACAGCTGTTCAAGCCGGTGATCCAGTGGGTGCTGGCTGCCAAACCCGAGGATCAGCTCGCGCTCTTTTATCTGGCCAACGGCTTGCTCTCCATGGTGAGCGACAACGTCTTCGTCGGTACCGTCTACATCAACGAGGTGAAAACCGCCCTGCTCAATGGCGCCATCAGCCGTGAACATTTCGATCTGTTGGCGGTAGCCATCAACACGGGGACCAACCTGCCGTCAGTGGCCACTCCCAATGGTCAGGCCGCCTTCCTGTTCATGCTGACCTCGGCACTGGCCCCACTGCTGCGCCTCTCCTATGGCCGCATGGTGTGGATGGCTCTGCCCTACACCCTGGTACTGGGTCTGGTGGGTTTCTTTGCGGTGGAGCAACTGCTCGCCCCTGCCACCGAATGGTTCTACCAGGCCGGCTGGCTGACACAGGGCAGCGCCGCCATGCAGACCCTGGCGCCTGCGGCGCACTGATGAAGCGAGGGGTCCTCTGGCCCCTTTCTTTTCAGGCGGGGCTCTGCTCTAATTCAGCCATTATTTTTCTCTGTGAGATCAATCAGATGATCGAGTTTCTTCGCCGAATTGCCAGTCATCGTCTGGCCTGGGGGCTGCTGGCCGTTTCCGCCCTCGCCTTCGAGCTGTGCGCCCTCTTCTTCCAGCATGTGCTGGGTCTGCACCCTTGTGTGATGTGCATCTATGAGCGGATCGCCATCCTCGGGGTGTTCGCTGCCGGCCTGCTCGGCATGGTGGCGCCAGAGAAGTGGTATCTCCGTTGGAGCGCCATGCTGCTGTGGGGCTACAGTGCCTTCTGGGGCCTGAAACTGGCGCTCAAGCATGTGGATTACCAGGTGAACCCCTCCCCCTTCAATGTGTGCGAAGGCTTTGTCGACTTCCCAAGCTGGGCGCCCCTCGATCAGTGGGTGCCCTGGCTCTTTTTCCCGGACGGCGATTGCAGCGAGATCAGCTGGCAGTTCCTGAGTTTCTCCATGCCACAGTGGTTGATCGCCATCTTCGCCGCCTACCTGCTGGTGTTCGTCGTGGTCGCCATCAGCAACCTGATCAAGGGCCGCTGCTGCAACTGAAGCTGGTCATTCGATATAGATCGCATACAAAAGGGAGCCATCGGCTCCCTTTTCCATCAGCGGTGTCAGCCACCCAAGCCGCTCCCATTTCTCCATGCCCCTGACATCTGGCTGGTTGCCATCTTCGCCGCCTACCTGCTGGTGTTCGTCGTGGTCGCCATCGGCAACCTGGTCAAGGGCCGCTGCTGCAACTGACACTGACGATGCCATATAAGACGCATCAAAAAGGGAGCCATCGGCTCCTTTTTCATCTGATGCCCGATCAGCTGCGCCCAGTCCTTGCCCAACCCCTGCTCCCGCGCCTCCATGCTCTCTTCATCGGGTTGGTGACCAGCGTCGCCGCCTGCTGATGTTTGTAGTAGTCGCGGTTTAAGTACCGTTGTCGCAGCCAAACCAGCGATGCCGGGTTCAGACAGAGACAAACTCGGATAACGAAAAGGGGAGCCATCATGGCTCCCCTTTCTTGTGAAAGCAGACTCTGCAGCACGCGACCTTCTTTAACACACCTTCATCCTGCCTTGGCAGTGCTCATCCTGGCCTTCACCATGCCAACGACCATGGGCAGCAGAGAGATGGCAATGATGCCGAAGATGAGCAGAGTGAAGTTGTGACGCACCACCGGCAGGTTGCCGAAGAAGTGGCCCGCATAGACGAACGACAACACCCAGAGCAAGCCGCCAATCAGGTTGAACGCCAGGAAGCGCGGGTAGGTCATGGCCCCCATGCCGGCCACGAAAGGGGCAAAGGTGCGCACTATGGGCAGGAAACGGGTGATGATGATGGTCTTGCCGCCATGCTTGGCATAGAAGGCGTGGGTCTTGACCAGATAGTCGCGACGGAAAATCTTCGAATCGGGATTGCGGAACAGTTGATCCCCGAAGAAGTGGCCTATGGTGTAGTTCACCACGTTGCCGAGCACGGCGGCAATGATCAGCACCCCCGCCAGGGTATGTACGTCCAGCACGCTGCCCACGGTGAGAGCGCCAGCGGCAAACAGCAGGGAGTCGCCGGGCAGGAAGGGGGTCACCACCAGGCCGGTCTCACAGAAGATGATGAGGAACAGGATGGCGTAAACCCAGACACCATAGTGCTCGAACAGCTCTTTCAGGTGCACGTCAACGTGCAGAATAAAGTCGATTGCAAACAGGATCAGATCCATTTTCTCATACCCATGAAGTGAACGGCGTGGAGTCTACGCCAATGCCTTGCAACCGACAATCTGCGGTATCGCTTCGCCCTTCATTCCAGGGTATCCAGCCCCTGCCTGACCGTTGCAGGCAGGCAGGACTCCCACCCCCAGAGCAGCAACAGCAGCAGGCTGACGTCGTCGAGCCAGCCCACGAAGGGCACCAGATCCGGAATGAGATCCACCGGGCTGATGCCATAGAGGAGGATGAGGATCACCAGCCCCTTGGCCCACCAGGGGGTGTCCGGATGGCGAAAACCGGCATAGAGGCGGCGCAGGCGCCGCCAGATCAACCAACGCTTGCCACTCATGACTCGATCAACTCGCCGCGCAACCGCTGGATCTGATCCCGCATGGCCGCGGCCTGCTCGAACTCCAGATCCCGGGCATGCTGGAACATCTGCTCTTCCATCCGCTTGATCTCTTTGGCGATCTCGCTGGCGGAGCGGGCATGGTACTCCCCTTGCGGCTCGGCCGCCTTGCGACTGCCTCTGCCGGGTTTGCCAGCGGTGCGGCTGCCCCCCATGTCCATCATGTCCCCCACCGACTTGTTGAGGCCCATAGGCGTGATGCCGTGTTCAAGGTTGTGGGCATGCTGCAGGGCACGGCGCCGCTCGGTCTCCTCGATGGCCACCTTCATGGAGTTGGTGATGGTATCGCCGTAGAGGATCACCTTGCCGTTGAGGTTGCGGGCGGCGCGGCCAATGGTCTGGATGAGGGAACGGGTGGAGCGCAGGAAGCCCTCCTTGTCCGCATCCAGAATGGCCACCAGGGAGACCTCCGGCATGTCGAGCCCTTCTCGCAGCAGGTTGATGCCCACCAGCACGTCGAATTTGCCGAGGCGCAGATCACGGATGATCTCCACCCGCTCCACTGTGTCGATGTCCGAATGCAGGTAACGCACCCGCACGTCGTGGTCCGCCAGGTATTCGGTCAAGTCTTCCGCCATCCGCTTGGTGAGGGTGGTGACCAGCACCCGCTCCTCCACCGCCACCCGCAGCCGGATCTCGGAGAGCAGATCGTCCACCTGGGTGGTAACGGGCCGCACCTCGATTTCGGGATCCAGCAGGCCGGTGGGACGCACCACCTGCTGCACCACGTCGCCGCCGGACTTCTCCAGCTCGTAAGGGCCGGGGGTCGCCGAGACGAACACCGTCTGGGGCATCAGGGCCTCGAACTCGTCAAACTTCAATGGTCTGTTGTCCAGCGCCGAGGGGAGCCGGAAGCCGTACTCCACCAGGGTCTCCTTGCGGGATCTGTCCCCTTTGAACATGGCGCCTATCTGCGGCACCGTCACGTGGGACTCGTCGATGACGAGCAGGCCATCCCCCGGCAGGTAGTCAAACAGGGTGGGCGGCGGCTCACCGGGGGCACGCCCCGACAGATAGCGGCTGTAGTTCTCGATACCGGAGCAGTACCCCAGCTCCTGCATCATCTCGATGTCGAACTGGGTGCGCTGGCTGATGCGCTGTTCCTCCACCAGCTTGTTGAGGGAGAGCAACTGCTCGCGGCGTCCCTTGAGCTCTTCCTTGATGTGATCGATGGCACCCAGAATGGTCTCGCGCGGCGTGGCGTAGTGGGTCTTGGGGTAGATGGTGTAGCGCACCACGGTCTGCTCGATGGCACCGGTCAGGGGATCGAACTGGGAGAGCCGCTCCACCTCCTCGTCAAACAGCTCCACCCGCAGTGCCAGCTTGTCCGACTCCGCCGGATAGATGTCGATCACCTCCCCCCGCACCCGGAAGGTGCCGCGCTGGAAGGCCATGTCGTTGCGGGTGTATTGCAGCTCGGCGAGGCGGCGCAGTATGTCCCGCTGGTTGATCACATCCCCGACCTTGAGATGCAGCATCATGCTGAGGTAGGCCTGGGGGTCCCCCAGACCATAGATGGCAGATACCGAGGCGACGATCACCACGTCGCGCCGCTCCAGCAGCGCCTTGGTGGCTGACAACCGCATCTGCTCGATGTGATCGTTGATGGAGGCATCCTTCTCGATGAAGGTGTCGGTGGTCGGCACATAGGCTTCCGGCTGGTAGTAGTCGTAATAGGAGACGAAGTACTCCACCGAGTTCTCGGGGAAGAACTCCTTCATCTCCCCATAGAGCTGGGCGGCCAGGGTCTTGTTGGGAGCCAGTATCATGGTCGGGCGATTCAGGGTGGCGATGACGTTGGCCATGGTGAAGGTCTTGCCCGACCCGGTCACCCCGAGCAGCGTCTGGTGAGCGAGGCCGGACTCGATGCCATCGAGCAGGCGGGCGATGGCCGCAGGCTGATCCCCCGCGGGTTGAAACTGGCTGGCCAGCTTGAAAGGCTTATTCATGACGACTCCCGACAAAAAACGGCAAGAGAGCAGTGTACCCCGAGTTGGCAGGCCTGGGTATCCGCTCTCCTGCCCTGACGGCTATTGACCCCGAAATGCGACCTCTGTATGATGCTCCTCCTTGCCTGATGTTCCCCCGTAGTTCAGTCGGTAGAACGGCGGACTGTTAATCCGTATGTCACTGGTTCAAGTCCAGTCGGGGGAGCCAATTCCTCACCATCTCGGTGCAAGTTATCCACTTTAGTGCTTTCCTCTGCCAATTTTAATGCACAAGCCGTCCCTCGCGGCGCACTCCCCCTTTGATCCCCGGTTCCTGACCAGCAGCGTTTTGTTCTGCTGCGTATAACTATTTGATTTTTATAGAAACATTTTTTTGCCGGTATTTTTTGAACAGCGCTTGCACCCCAGTATTGGCGCGGCTTGCAGGCTGATCACCAAGTTTCATGAACAGGGTTATCCACAGTTTCTGTGGGTAAGTGTGCCAAACCCAATGCAGGCCTAGGTTGGCAGCGATTGTCTCCGCTTTGGCAAGGTAAAACTCCTCACCCCCCATTTTCTCCTGTTTTTGCCCTCCCCCCTAAATGGGTCGGGCGGGGGCGAGACATCCTCTTTCTCCCGCTTTTTTTTCGCCATGCCACGTGCCATGGGTCAGCCTCAACCGAACAGAAAAAAGGGTTCTTTTGCATCCCTCTAACCACCCCAGTCAAAAATGCTGAAAATCATGCTCAATTGCCTCCTGCACAGCAGGTAATAAATTGTCCACAGGGCTGTCACGCCCTCCCCCGCCGACAGCAGAAATCACTCATTGACAGCGGGAACAGCAGCGCAAAATAGAGGTATTTTCCCCAAGTCGCCCGCGCATCGCTCCCCGCCCCGGAGAGACCAGCACTTAACTGGCTGTTAATCCGCTTTCGCGCTTCTTTCTTGGTGAGGGATCCGGCACAATATCGGCCCCACTTTTTTCCTCGGTTTTTCCGGGCATGACCATAGATTTCGTGACACTGCTACATCAAAGCGACTCCCTGCTGCTGTTCGTGGTGCTGGCCTTCGGCCTGCTGCTGGGCAAGGTGCGCATCGGCAACTTCCAGATTGGCAACACCATAGGGGTGCTGTTCACCGCCCTGCTGTTTGGCCAGATGGGGTTCCAGTTCTCCACCTCCACCGAGAACGTCGGCTTCATGCTGTTCATTTTCTGTGTGGGGATCGAGGCGGGCCCTCACTTCTTCAGCGTCTTCCTGCGCGACGGCATCCACTACATCACCCTGACCCTGGTGATCCTGCTGACCGCCTTGCTGCTGACAGTGGGACTGGCCAAGTTCTTCAACCTGGGACCCGGCATGGCGGCGGGGATACTGGCGGGATCGCTGACCTCGACCCCGGCACTGGTGGGGGCCCAGGATGCCCTGCGCAGCGGCCTGCTCAACCTGCCCCACGGCACCGACATGCAACCCGTGCTCGACAACATGGGGATAGGCTACGCCCTGACCTACCTGGTGGGCCTGGTGGGGTTGATGCTGGTGGTGCGCTATCTCCCCTCAATGGCGCGGCTCGATCTCAATACAGAGGCGCAAAAGATAGCCCGCGAGCGGGGGCTCTCCGACAGCGAGAGCCGCAAGACCTATCTGCCCATCATTCGCGCCTATCGCGTCGGCCCGGAACTCGCCGCCTGGATCGGCGGTCGCACCCTGCGCGAAACCGGCATCTACCCCCACACCGGTTGTTACGTGGAGCGGATCCGCCGCAACGGCATTCTGGCGAGCCCGGACGGCGACGCCGTCATCCAGGAGGGGGACGAGATCGCCCTGGTCGGCTATCCGGAGAGCCACGAGAAGCTCGACGTCAACTACCGCAACGGCAAGGAGGTGTTTGACCGCAACCTGCTGGATCTGCAGATCGTCACCGAAGAGATAGTGGTGAAGAACGACGCAGTGGTGGGCCGCCATCTGGTGGAGCTCAACCTGACCGAGAAGGGCTGCTTCCTCAACCGAGTGGTGCGCTCCCAGATCGAGATGCCGTTCGATCGCAACATCATGCTGCAAAAAGGCGACGTGCTGCAGATCAGCGGCGAGAAGCAGAGAGTCAAGCTGCTGGCCAACAAGATCGGCTTCATCAGCATCCACAGTCAGACCACAGATTTGGTGGCCTTCACCACCTTCTTCGTGCTGGGTCTGCTCATCGGCTCCGTCTCCCTGGTGTTCGGCCAGATAGAGTTCGGCCTCGGCAACGCCGTCGGCCTCTTGCTGGCAGGGATACTGATGGGTTACCTGAGGGCCAACCACCCCACCGTCGGCTATGTGCCGCCGGGCGCGCTGCGCCTGGCCAAGGATCTCGGCCTCGCCGTCTTCATGGTGAGCACGGGCCTCAAAGCCGGTGGCGGCATCCTCGACCACCTGAGCGAGGTGGGGATGGTGGTGCTCTTCTCCGGTATGCTGGTGACCACCTTGCCGGTGCTGGTGGGCTATCTGTTCGGGGTCTGGGTACTGAAGATGAACCCGGCCCTGCTGCTCGGGGCCATCACGGGTGCCCGTACCTGCGCCCCGGCGATGGATGTGGTCAACGAGGCCGCCAACAGCTCGATTCCGGCGCTCGGCTACGCCGGCACCTATGCGGTGGCCAACGTGATGCTGACTCTGGCAGGCTCCTTCATCATCGGCTTCTGGTTCTAGCCACTCATAATACCGATGCAATCCGCACAGAGGGAGCCCGAGGGCTCCCTCTTCCATTACAGGGCTGACCGTCCTTTCACCCTCAAATGACACGTGCCTCTGGATAGTAACAATCGTGCTATCGGCTGGCCCCGTTGAAACTCAAAGAGCTAAAGCGTCCCTTGCGCCCCACTTACACTCAGTAAAACGAGTGAGGTGAACATCATGAAACGCTTATGGATTGTCATGGTCTGGGTGCTTTGTTCTCTGGCACCGGTCTGGAGCGCCGAGCCAGAGAAAAAGGCCGCCGTCGAGGAAGAAGAGGAGCGCAGCGCCCTGGCTTTTGACAGCGCGGAGCTCGCCAAACCCATGCTGGGGGATTTCGACGCCATGCTGGAGAGGCGCACCATTCGGGTGCTGACCACCTACAACAAGACCGGTTACTTCATCCACAAGGGGGTGCAGCGGGGCGTCACCTATGATGCCTTCATCCAGGTGGAGAAACGCCTCAACGAGCCGTTGCGCAAGGACAAGGCCATCAAGCGCCACCTCAAGGTTCATATCGTCTTCATTCCCGTGGCCCGTGAAGCCCTGCTGGCCTCCCTCATCGAAGGCAAGGGCGATATCGCCGCTGCCAACCTCACCATCACGGACAAGCGCAAGCAACAGGGGGTGGAGTTCACCGATCCTTTGCTTGAAAACGTACGCGAACTGCTGATCTCCGGCCCCCACTCTCCCAAGGTGGAGAGCGCCGCCGATCTGGGGGGCAAAACCATCTTCGTACGACCCTCTTCCAGCTATTTCGAGAGCCTGATGGCCTATAACCAGGCTCGCAAGGAGGCGGGAGAGCCCCTCATCGACATCCAGCCTGCCTCCGAGGTGCTGGAAGATGAAGATCTGGTAGAGATGGTCAATGCGGGTCTGCTGCCCTTCATCGTCATGGATGAACACAAGGCCCGCTTCTGGCAGAAGATCTTCCCCAAGATAACCATCCATGAGACCCCGGTGTTCCGGGAAGGGGGCGTCATCGCCTGGGCAGTGCGCAAGGAGAGTCCCAAGCTGCTCGCCATGCTCAATCAGCAGATCAAGGCGATACGGGGCAAGGCAACGGGGGAAGAGATCCTGGCCCGCTATCTCAAGCAGAACAAGTTCGTCAAGAGCGCTGCCGCCGCCGCCGAACGCAAGAAGTTCCTGCAGGTAGTGGAGCTGTTTCGCGAGTATGGCGACCGCTATGACGTGGACTGGCTGTTGATGGCGGCTCAGGGTTATCAGGAGTCGGCCCTGAACCAGAAGGCGCGCAGTCATGTCGGCGCCATCGGCATCATGCAGATCATGCCCGCCACCGGCAAGGGACTGAAGGTGGGCGACATTCGCCAACTCGAGCCCAACATCCACGGGGGCGCCAAATACATGCGCTGGATGATCGATCACTATTATGCCGACGAGCCCATGACCGCCCTCGACAAGGCCCTCTTCTCCTTCGCGTCCTACAACGCCGGCCCCGCCCGGGTCGCCAGGCTGAGAGCCGAGACCAAGAAACGGGGCATGGATCCCAACGTCTGGTTCCACAATGTCGAATACGTGGCGGCGGAGAAAATTGGCCCCGAGACAGTCACCTATGTGGGCAATATCTACAAGTACTACATCGCCTACAAGCTGGTGATGGAACAGATGCAACTGAGACAGAAGGCCAGCGAGGCCCTCCAGCAGCAAGAGAAGGTCTCGGCGGCAAAGAAATCATAAGCGACTCAGGCCAGAACCAACCACGGGCGGGGCCCCTCTCTTCACCAGAGGCGAGCCCCGCGTCTAGTTCAGCACCAATCTTGGCGGGGGGTTCCCTCTCTCCCCATGACCACAATGAACAGAATGGGCACAACAGCCTTAATAGCCATTACGGCCAGATTGTTTTCCAATCAGATACGATTAATTAACCTCCTCGCAACAATCACAAGGAGAACACCATGTTGCAAGGAACCTTCAAGCGCACCCTGCTCTGCTGCCTGCTGGGCGCCAGCCTCGGCGTCCAGGCCAAGATAGACGAAGTCCACTTCCTGATCCCGGGCGGCGCCGGCGGCGGCTGGGACAACACGGCCCGTGGCACCGGCGAGGCCCTGACCAAGTCCGGCCTCATCACCACAGCCTCCTACCAGAACATCTCGGCCGGCGGCGGCGCCAAGGCGATCGCCCATCTGATCGAGACCTCGGCCCAGTCCGACAAGACGCTGCTGGTCAACTCCACCCCCATCATCGTCAAGTCCCTCTCCAAGGAGCTGCCGCAATCCTTCCGGGATCTCACCCCGGTCGCCGCCATCATCGCCGACTATCAGGCGCTGGCGGTGCCCCTGGACTCCCCCTATCAGAACTGGGCCCAGTTGCTGGCCGCCTATGAAGCCAATCCCGCCAAGGTGAAGATTGCCGGCGGCTCAGCCCGCGGCAGCCTGGATCACCTGGTGGCGGCCATGACCTTCAAGAATGCGGGGGCCGATGCCGGCAAGCTGCGCTACGTGGCCTATGACGCCGGCGGCAGCGCCATGGCGGCTGTGCTGGCGGGGGAAACCCAGGTGCTCTCCACCGGCTTTGGCGAGGCGATGGAGGCGGTCAAGTCCGGCCAGATGCGGATCCTCGGCGTCACCGCCCCGGAGCGGATGCCGGACGCCAGCCAGGTGCCCACCTTCTCCGAGCAGGGCAACCCCACCGTCTTTGCCAACTGGCGCGGCTACTTCGCCTCCCCCGACGTCAGCCCCGAGCAGTCCGCCGAGTTCGCCGCCCTGCTCAAGCAGATGTACGACAAGCCGGAGTGGGAAGTGGTGCGCGCACGCAACAGCTGGATCAACCAGTATCAATCCGGCCCCGAGTTCACGGCTTTTCTCAACAGCCAGGAGCAACAAATTGGCGGCCTGATGCGCGAGCTCGGCTTCATCAAGTAACCCTCAGCCTGTGGCGGGTTCGGCCCGCTCATCGGAGTCATCATGCGACTGACCAAGGAACGGTTCGGGGGGCTGCTGTTTTTGCTGCTCTCCCTCGCCTACGGCTATCACGCCACCCAGATCCCCGGCTACCCGGGGGACGAATATGAACCCTTTACCGCCAGCACCCTGCCCTATGCCCTGGCCGGAGCCGGGGTCCTGCTCTCCCTGTTGCTGATCTGCTCAGCGGGGGGAGAACCACTGGGCAAGGAGTCCGGCAACTGGCGGCTGGTATTCGCCCTGTTGGGGCTGATGCTGGTCTACGGCCTCGCCCTCGGCTGGCTCGGCTTCCTCGTCGCCACCATCTTGTTCCTGATCGGGGGGATCCTGCTGATGGGCGAGCAGAGCCTCGCCTTTGCCTGCAAGGTGAGCATCCCCTTCACCCTCATTTTCTGGGCCCTGCTCACCAAGGGGCTCAATGTCTACCTCGAGCCGGGTCGGCTGTTCACCCAGTTGCTGGGATAAGGAGAACCCATGTTAGACGGAATCCTGCAAGGGCTCGGCACCGCCATGATGCCCATCAACCTCTTCATGGTGGTGGTCGGCTGCTTCGTCGGCACCTTCATCGGCATGCTGCCAGGGCTGGGGCCGGTCACCGCCATCGCCCTGATGATCCCCATCACCTACGGGCTGGATCCGGCCTCCGGCATCATCCTGATGGCCGGGGTCTATTACGGCTCCATGTTCGGCGGCTCCACCGCCTCCATCCTGATCAACACCCCGGGCTGCTCCGCCAGCATGATCACCGCCATCGACGGCTATCCGCTGGCCTGCAAGGGGTATGCAGGCAAGGCACTGGCCATCGCCGCCTACGCCTCCTTCGTCGGTGGCACCCTGTCGGCCATCTTCCTGATGGTGGCGGCGCCGCTGCTCGCCAAAGTCTCCCTCGCCTTCCAGTCGGCGGACTACTTCGCTCTCATGGTGCTCGGGCTCTCCGCAGTGGCGGCCTTCGCCGGCAAGGGGCAGGTGCTCAAGGCGCTGATCATGGCGCTGTTTGGCATCATGATCTCCACCGTCGGCATCGATCGCAGCGTCGGGGTGGACAGATTCACCTTCGGTCTGCCGGACTTGCGCGATGGCTTCTCCTTCCTGCTGCTGGCCATGGCCACCTTCGCCCTCGCGGAGATCCTGATGACGGTACTGCGCCCGGGCAAGGACACCAGCAAGGAGGAGGCGAGCAAGATGCAACAGCTCGGCTCCCTCAAGCTGAGCCGGGACGAGGTGAAGGAAATAGCGCCCCCCATCGCCCGCTCCTCTGTGCTGGGTTTCCTCATCGGCGTACTGCCGGGGGCCGGTGCCACCATCGCCTCCTTCATGGCCTATGGGGCCGAGCGCAACTTCGCCCGCAAGGGTAAACGGGACGAGTTTGGCAAGGGCAGCCTGACCGGCATAGCCGCGCCGGAAGCGGCCAACAACGCCGCCTCCAGCGGGGCCTTCGTGCCGTTGCTGACCCTGGGGATCCCGGGCTCAGGTACCACGGCCCTGATGCTGGGGGCCCTCATCGCCTATGGCATCCAGCCCGGCCCGCGCCTCTTCATGGAGCACCCGGATGTGTTCTGGTCGGTGATCATCTCCATGTATCTGGGCAACGTGGTGCTGCTGATCCTCAACCTGCCGCTCATTCCCTACCTGGCCAAGATACTGCAAGTGCCGCGCCCCGTGCTCATCCCCATGGTGCTGCTGTTCTCGCTGATCGGGGTCTATCTGGTCTCCTTCAACACCATGGACATCTATGTGATGGTACTGGTGGCCCTGGTGGCCATAGGGCTGCGCCTGCTGGACTTCCCCATGGCCCCCATGCTGCTCGGCTTCATCCTGGGGGGCATGCTGGAGGACAACCTGCGCCGGGCCCTGGTGATCAACGACGGCTCCCTGAGCTTCCTGTGGGAGCGCCCCATCACCCTGGGCTTCACCCTGGTCACCCTGGTGATGTTGTTGCTGCCGCTCTGGCAGTGGTGGCAGGCCCGTCGCACGCCGGTGGCGACCCTGCAATCCGACCCGACCTGATCCCAGCCATCACAAGAAGAGCGCCAACAGGCGCTCTTTTTTTGGGTTGGAACCGGCCACTCATCGCTGGCGGTATCGCCGCTCCGGCCGCCCGACGGTGCCGTATTCGAGCTCGGGGCTCGCAAGCTGCTGGCCCACCAGAAACTCCAGGTAGCGGCGCGCCGTGGTGCGACTCACCCCGACTCGGCTGCCTATCTCCTCGGCGCTGGCCCCCTGCAGGTTCAGGGCCGCCAGCACCCTTTGCAGGGTGAGGGCGTCTATTCCCTTGGGCAGGCCGCCCGCCGCCACCTGTTGCAGCGGGGTGCCAAAGAGCGCATCCACCGCCTGCTGATCGATGTCCGCCAGCGCCGCCAGGGCGGCGCGGCTCTGGCAGTATTTGTCGAGGGTGTCGCGCAGTCGCTCGAACACCACGGGTTTGAGGATGAAATCCACCACCCCGAGGCGCATCGCCTCCTGCAGGGCTGCGGCCTCACGGGCGGCGGTGAGCAGGATGACGTCGAGGTGGGCCCCGCTCTGGCGCAGCTCCCGCAACAGGGAGAAGCCCTCCCCGTCCGGCAGCCACACGTCCAGCAGCACCAGATCCGGCTTGAGTATGGCTATCTGCTCTCTGGCATCGAACAGGGTGAGCGCCACCCCCAGCACCTCGAAGCCCGCCAGCCGCTGCACGAAGCGACGGTGGATCTCGGCAATGGCCGGATCATCCTCGACGATCAGGATCTTGATCACTCACACCTCCTTGGGAATGTAACAGACGACGCAACTTCCCTGCGCCGTGGCTTCTATGGTGATGGTCCCCTGCAGGGCATCCAGGGTCTTGCGCACCAGGGCCAGCCCTATGCCGTGGCCGGGTTCGGCCTTGCTGCTCACCCCGCGCTCGAACAGGCTGTCCGCCAAAGCGGGATCGACGCCGCCGGCCCCGTCCTCCACCTCCAGGATGAGATCCTGGCCGAGATCGCTCAATGAGACCCGGATCGGCTGGTAGGGGGCGCCGTGGCGGCGGGTCGCCTCGAAGGCGTTGTCGATGAGGTTGCCAAGCAGGGTCACCAGCTGGGAGCCGCTGACCCGGGCGGGGATGTCGTGCAGGCGGGAATCCGGGTCCACTTCCAGCACTAGTCCCAGCTCGTGGGCCCTGTGGTACTTGCCAAGCAGCAGGCCCGCCACCTTGGGCTTGGCGATGGCCCCCATCAAAAAGCTCAGCAGGGTCTGCTCGGTGGCCGCCTCCCGGCCGATGAAGGCGAGCGCCTCCCGGGTGGCGCCCAGCTCGATGAGACCGGCTATGGTGCCAAGCTGGTTGTTGTGTTCGTGGGTCTGCACCCGCAGCAGATCGCTGTAGGCCTGCACCTGGGAGAGCTGGGCACTGAGCTCGGCCAGCTCGTCCTTGCGCCGAAAGCTCGAGACGGCGCCAATCAGCCGGCCTTCCTGCACCAGGGGCAGCCGGTTGACGATGAGGGACTGGCCGTTGAGCACTATCTCCTCGTCATACTGGGGCCGGGGATCCTGAATGAGGGAGAGCATGCGGCTGCCGGGCAGCAAGCGGGTGACGGGCTGGCCTATGGCGGCCTGCGCGGCCCGCTCATCGAGGCGCAGCAGCCGGATGCCGTTGGGGTTGAGGGAGGTGAGCCTGCCTTGCTCGTCTATGGTGAGTATCCCCTCGCGCACTGTGCGCAGGGTGCAGTCGAGCTCCGCATAGAGGCGCCCTATCTGCTCGGGCTCAAACCCCAGCAGGGCCCGCTTGTAGCGCTTGGCCAGCCAGGCCGCGGCGGCGCTGTTGAGCAGCACTATGAGCAGGGTCATGGCGAGGCCAAAGCGCAGGAACCCCTGCAGGTCCGCCTCTATGTCCCGCACCAGATAACCGACCGAGACCACGCCTATAACCCTGCCCATCTCATCCCGGATGGGCCCCTTGCCGCGCACCGAGACCCCGAGGGAGCCTTGCGCGCGGGAGATGTAGAACTCCCCCTGCAGGGCCCGGGCAGGATCGTCCCCCATCATGGGTTTGCCTATCCGGTCCGCATTGGGGTGCACCAGGCGGCGCGCCTCCTCATCGCCGATGACGATGTAGCTGGCACCGACCTCGGCCCGCATCCGCTCCACCAGCACGTTGAGGCGGGCGCTATCGGCCCGCTTCACCCCTGCGATGACGCCGGGCTCACGGGCCACCAGCCGCGCCACGTCCAGGGCCTGATCCCCCACCTCCCGGTAGCGCTGCTCGGCGACGTAGTAGTAGCTGGCCCCGCTCAGCAGCACCAGTTGCAACAGGCTGACCAGGCAGAGCATGAGCAGGATGCGTCCTTGCAACCCGAGCCTCATGCCTCCCTGTCACCTCGCAACAGGTCGAGCAGCAGGCTGCCATCCCGCAGGGCCTTGTGCACCTGCACCGAGGTGGGCTTGGTGGGATCTTCGTAAAAATGGGTGGACTCGATCTGCAGGCGCACCAGGTATTCCGCCGGCAGCTGGCTCGCCAGGGACTGGTGCAGCATGGGGAACAGCAGCCGATCGGCCCGGGTGATCTCCCCCCCCAGCAGCAGCTTGCCCGGGTTGAGCAGGCAGATGAGGTTGGCCAGCACCCGGGAGAGCCGGCCCGCCGCCTGGTGCAGTATGTCCTGGCACAGGCTGTTGCCCGCCAGCGCCAGCTCGCACAGCTCGCGGATGTTGACGCTCGCCGGCAGATCATGCTCCTGCATCCGCTCGCGCAGGTCCCGGTACTGGGCCTCCAGGGCCTGGTTGGTGACCAGGGTGCAGGCGCAGCCGAAGCCACCGCAGTAGCAGCGCTGGCCATAGGGTTCGAGCTGCAGGTGGCTGAGATCCCCGAGCAGGGCCGACTCGCTCTCGATGAGCTGGCCGTTGACCACCATGCCCACCCCTATGTCGTTGTGGACGAACACCAGCACCGCATCGGCGCAGTTCCTGGCGGCGCCCCACTCCCGCTCGGCCTGGATCCAGGTGCGCACGTCGCCGCTCACCAGCACGGGCACCGCGAAGGCCTGCTGCAGGGTGGGCCCGAGCGGCCAGTTGCGCAGATCGTAGAAGGGGAAGTGTTTCACCATGCCGGAGTGGCGCTCCACCTGCCCGGGCAGGCAGAGGGCGATGCAGGCCAGCCGCAGGGCCTTCTTCGGCAAGAAGCCCTCGATGGCCCGCACCAGGCTGGCCAGCAGGTCTTCGCGTTCCGACTCGCTGAACAGGTGGCGATGGCGCGCCAGGGAGTGACCGGCGAGATCGAACAGGGCCATGTCCACGTAGCCGCGACCAAGACGCATGGAGAGAAACTGGAAGCGGCGCTCGTTGATGCGCAGCAGGGTCTGACGACGGCCACGGCCCACCGAGCTCTCGCCGCAGGTGACCACCAGACCGCCATCGAGCAGTTCGCGGGTGATCTTGGTGATGCTGGCCGGTGAGAGGCCGGTCAAACGGGACAGATCGGTACGGGACAGTTCCTTGTGCTCTTCCAGGCTGGCGTAGACCAGGCCGTAGTTGAGCTGACGGATCAAATCGATACTGCCTTTCACGATCTCATTCATAGGGTTGGGGCTAACGAAAGGAACGAATGGCGCGATTTTCCCACATTCTGCGCCGATCCCCAAATTTGCCGTCTGGAAATGACGTCCAGACGGCAAAAATGTGACTAGTAACGGAAGCGGGAGACGAGTTGGCGCAATTTGTCACCCGTGCCGGCCAGGGCCCGGGTGGTGGTGTTGGACTCCCCGGCGGCCTCGGTCAGCTCGCTGACGATCTGCTGTATGGCCACCAGGTTCTTGTTGATCTCCTCGGAGACCGCGTGCTGCTCCTCGGCGGCGGTCGCTATCTGGATGTTCATGTCGTTGATGGTGCTGACCGCCGTCACCATGCTGTCGAGGGAGCTGGCGATGTGGCTCGCCTCCTGTACCGTCTCCTGGCTGCGCGATTCGCTCGCCTGCATCACCTCCACCGCCTGACGCACGCCGCCCTGCAGCCGTTGCAGCATCTCGTTGATCTCCTTGGTGCTCTGCTGGGTGCGACCGGCCAGAGAACGGACCTCGTCCGCCACCACCGCAAAGCCGCGCCCCTGCTCACCGGCCCGGGCCGCCTCGATGGCGGCATTGAGCGCCAGCAGGTTGGTCTGATCGGCGATGCCGCGGATCACCTCCACCACGGACCCTATCTTGCCGGTCTCCTGAGCCAGCTGCTCGATGACCCCGGAGGCGGTGTGCACCTCCTCCACCAGGCGGTTGATGCTGCCGATGGCGCTGCCCACCACCTCACGGGCGGCATCGGATTCCCGCGCCGCGTCGCTGGTGGCCGTAGCCGCGTTGGAGGCGCTGGCCGCCACCTCCTGGGCGGTGGAGCTCATCTCGGTCACGGCGGTGACCACCTGATCCGTCTCCCGGCCATGGCCCTGCATCTGCCGGTCGGCGTGCTCGCTTAAGCTGTGCAGGCGATCCACGGCCCCCAGCAGCTGATGGCTCGTCTCCCCGACCTGGCTCACCACCGACTGGATCCGCTCCACGAAGCGGTTGAAGGCGCTGGCCAGCTGGCCCACCTCGTCCTCGCTCTGCACCTTGAGGCGTCGGGTCAGATCCCCCTCCCCGTCGGCGATGTCATTGAGGGCCGCGACCGCATCCGCCAGCGGCCGGGTGACCCGGTTGCCGAGCACCACTGTCACTGCCAGGGTCACCCCCAGGATCACCAGAATGAGCAGCACGCTGCTCTGCAAGGAGCCGTGCATGTTCTCCTCGCGCTCGCTGCGCAGGGCCGCCAGCTCGGTGTCGATATCATCGATATAGAAGCCGGTGCCCACCACCCACTGATACTTGTCGAGCACCAGGTTGAAGGAGAGCTTGGGCGCATCACGCCCGATGGAGGGCTTGTTGGTCCAGTACTCCGAGTAGCCATCCCCCTCGCGGGCCGCCTTGACGATCTCCTGAATGAGGAAAGTGCCCTTGGTATCCTTGTCCTGCCAGCGATTCTTGCCCTCCACCTCGGGGCGAGTGGGCAGCAGCAGGGTATTGCCCTGGAAGTCGTAGACGAAGAAGTAGCCGTCACTGCCATAACGCAAGGGGCGCAGCAGCTCCTTCACCCGGGCACGCGCCTCCGGGCTGTCCGGCGCAGCATACTCTTTCTCGATGGCGGTCTTGGCAAGCATCAGGTAGCTGCTGAGCAGGGCCTTGCGCTCCTTGACCGCCTTGTCCCTCGCCACCACCAGCTCGGACTCCAGATCGCTCCTGGCCACCAGGTAGTTGCTGAGGTTGACCACCAGGGCCATCAGCAGCACGGGGATAGCCCCCAGTAACAGGATCTTCTGCTTTAGTGTCATTGTGTAATCCTTTCTGCTGTTTATTCTTGATGTTCCGTTCCTGCTGCATCGGCATGGGATGCTGGCCGAGGGGGGGCCGCTTTCGCTACAATCCCGCCACCTTCTATTATCGACCCGATGAACTGACCCATGAGCCAATGTCCTTGCGGTTCCTCTCTTTCCCTCGCCCAATGCTGCGGCGCGCTTCACGCCGGCCAGGCCGCCACTACCACCGAGCAGCTGATGCGTTCCCGCTACAGCGCCTTCGTACTGGGCTTGGGAGAGTACCTGGTCCACAGCTGGCACCCGGACTATCTGGGCCCTCTGACCGCAGAGGCGCTCTCCCAGACCGATACCAACTGGGACGGTCTCGAGATCATCGCCGCCCAGGGTGGCCCTACGGATGAAGCTGGCATGGTGGAATTCAAGGCCTGGTTTGTGGAGGGGGATGAGCGCCACTGCCTGCATGAGCGCTCCCGCTTCGTGCGCCACCAGGGGCGCTGGGTCTACACCGATGGCGAGCAGGATCCGGCGCCGCTGCGGGTCGGTCGCAACGACCCCTGTCCCTGTGGCAGCGGCAAGAAGTTCAAGAAGTGTTGCGGCTGAGCGCCGTGGCTCGTGTCGACAGAGGGGGCCCGGTGGCCCCCTCTGCTGTTGCTGGAGTGTGACAACAATCACGATTTGCTCATTAACGCCCCTTTAGGTGAGCGTTTGCGAACATTAATTTGGCCCATATCAAACATTTTCGCCCAGAGACAGGCCACACTGGCACCATCTGGAAGAGATGAGACGGGCAAGAATGAAAAGAATAACCACAGAAGTCGTCATCATAGGGGGTGGCGCCACCGGGGCCGGCATCATGCGCGATTGCGCGCTGCGCGGCATCGACTGCATCCTGCTGGAGCGGGACGACATAGCCGCAGGCACCACCGGGCGCAACCACGGCCTGCTCCATTCGGGGGCACGCTACGCGGTGACGGATCCGGAGTCCGCCCGCGAGTGCATTCAGGAGAACCGCATCCTCAAGCGGATCGCCAGCCACTGCGTGGAAGCGACCGGCGGCCTCTTCGTCACCCTGCCGGAAGATGACATCAACTTCCAAGGCACCTTCATGGAGGCCTGCGCCCTGGCGGGGATCGAGACCCGGCAGCTGGATCCCCGCGAGGCGCTGCGGCTCGAACCCAACGTCAACCCGGCGATGATAGGTGCCATTCATGTGCCGGACGGCACCGTCGATCCCTTCCGCCTCGCCGCCGCAAACGTCTTGGACGCCAAGGAACACGGCGCTCGCATCTTCACCCACAGCAAGGTGCTGGGGCTGCTGCGCACTCAGGATAGGGTGCACGGGGTCAAGGCCATCAACACCCGCACCGGCGAGGCGTTCGAGGTGGAGTGCCAGGAGGTGATCAACGCCGCCGGCATCTGGGGCCAGCAGATCTGCGAATACGCCGACCTCGGCATCCGCATGTTCCCGGCCAAGGGCTCATTGCTCATCATGGATTACCGCATCAACCAGCTGGTGCTCAACCGCGCCCGCAAGCCGGCGGATGCTGACATTCTGGTGCCGGGCGATACCATCTCCCTCATCGGCACCACCTCGAGTCGCATCGACTACCACAAGATTGATCAGCTCACCGTCGACCCCGAAGAGGTGGAGGTGTTGCTGCGCGAGGGGATAAAACTGGCCCCCATCATGGCCCGCACCCGTTTGCTGAGGGCCTACGCCGGGGTACGCCCCCTGGTGGCGGTGGACGGCGACGAGAGTGGCCGCAACATCAGTCGCGGCATAGTGCTGCTGGATCATGCCGAGCGTGATGGCCTCAAGGGCTTCAACACCATCACCGGCGGCAAGCTGATGACCTACCGCCTGATGGCTGAGTGGGCCACGGATCTCGTCGCCAACAAACTCGGCAACAACAGGCCCTGCCGCACTGCCGAACTAAGCCTGCCCGGCTCGCGGGATCCGGAAAAGGTCTCCGCCCCCGGCCTCTCTGTGCCGGTCGAAGGCTCGGCCCAGTACCGCCACGGCGAGCGGGTCATCGCCTTTTTCCGCGACAACCCCAAGGCCAACGCCCTCATCTGCGAGTGCGAGATGGTCACCGCCGGGGAGATTGAATACGCCCTGCGGGAGCTCGACGTGGACAACCTGGTGGATCTGCGCCGCCGCACCCGTCTGGGGATGGGGCCCTGTCAAGGGGAGCTGTGCGCCTATCGCGCCGCCGGTCTGATGCAGGAGTACGGCAAGGCCGACGGTCGTCAGGCCTGCGTCATGCTGCGCCAGTTCCTGGAGGAGCGCTACAAGGGCACCCGTCCGGTGCTCTGGGGCGATGCCCTGCGCGAAGCGGAATTTACCTACTGGATCTACGAAGGGCTGTTCGGCCTTGGCGAGTGGACGGCCCCCCACCTGGTGGCCGAGCCGCCCTTCCCGCTCGATGCCAGCACCGCAGCCAACCCCACCAAGGAGTGCAGCCATGAAATTTGACAGTATCGTGATAGGTGGCGGCATGGCGGGCCTCTCGGCGGCGCTGCGTCTGGCCGAGGCGGGTCAGAAGACGCTGCTGATGGCCTCGGGCCAGAGCGCCCTGCACTTCTCCTCCGGCTCGGTGGATCTGCTGGAGAGCGAAGGCGACCCTCGCGCCGCCCTGCCGGCCTTTATGGCCGAGCACCCCGATCATCCCTACAGCAAGGTGGGTCTTGCCAGCATAGAGGCGAGCCTCGCGGATCTGCAGCGCCACTGCGCCCTGCAGGGCTTGCCCCTGTTTCGCCAGGAGCGCAACCACCAGCGCCTGACCCCCATAGGCACCCTGAAATCCACCTGGCTCTCCCCCGAGACCTGCGCCTGCGTCACGGAGGCGCCCGCACCGGACGTCCTGCTGCTGGCGACGCTCGAGGGTTTTCGTGACTTTCACCCGGCGCTGGCGGCAGCCAATCTGGCGACCCACTCGCGCTTCGCCCACAGCCGTATCCTGACTGGTGAAATTCGCCTGCCCCAGCTCGCTGCGTTCAGCCGCAATCCCCACGAGTTTCGCTCTGCGGACATCGCCCGCCTGTTTGACAAACAGCAGCACGACAAGCAGGACCTGCTGACGGACCTGGCCCGCGAGATAGGCCGCATGGTGCAGGAGTGCGGCAAGCCGGGCTGCCGCCATATCGTACTGCCCGCCTGCCTGTCGCTGGGGCTGGTCGGCCCCCGTCTGGCGGAGCTTGAGCAGCGCACCGGCTGCACCATCAAGGAGGTGGCCACCATGCCGCCGTCCCTCATCGGGATGCGGATGCAGGAGGCCCTAAAGCGCCGTTTCCTGGCCCTCGGCGGCACCTTCCTCACCAGCGAGCGGGTGCTGGGCGCCCGCTACGACGGCGATAGGGTGATCGGTGTTCATAGCCAGAATGGTGACGATCAGCTGTTCGAGGCGAACCACTTCGTGCTCGCCTCCGGCAGCTTCTTCAGCCGCGGGCTGGAGTCCCGCCTTGGGGGCATTCGCGAGCCCATCTTCGACGCCGACGTCTTGAGCCTCCCCGAGCGCGACGCCTGGGCCGGTCGCCGCCTGTTCGATCACCACCCCTTCATGGGCTTCGGGGTCAAGACCGACGACCAGCTGCGGGTGCTGCGCGGCGGCACCCCCCTCGCCAACCTCTATGGCGCCGGCAGCGTGCTGGCCCACTATGACCCCGTGCGAGAAGGTTCAGGCTCCGGTGTGGCGGTTGCCACCGGCTGGCAGGCCGCCGGCCATATTCTGGCGGAGGGCTGAGATGTCTCCCCTTCACTTCCTGACTGCGGGCAGCCAACTGCCCGTTCGACAATCCCATTGCCGCGTCCCTTGCGCTTTTCATCCGGCACGGGAGGAGTAAATCATGCTACTGGATCATGCCAACCAAACCTTCGATCAGTGCATCAAATGCACCGTCTGCACCGCCTACTGCCCGGTGGCCAAGGCCAACCCCGCCTATCCCGGCCCCAAGCAGGCGGGCCCGGATGGCGAGCGGCTGCGCATCAAGAGCCCGGAGCTCTTTGACAGCGCCCTCAAGCACTGCACCAACTGCAAGCGCTGTGAAGTGGCCTGCCCGAGCGGGGTGCGCATCGGCGACATCATCGCCAAGGCCAAACACCAGTACGGCGGCTTCAAACCGGGAGTACGCGAGTTCGTGCTCTCCCACACCGATCTGATGGGCAGCATGTCCACCCTGATGGCCCCTGTGGTCAACTTCACCACCGGCCTCAAGCCGATGAAGCTGGTGCTGGACAAGGCGTTGGGGGTCTCCTCCCACCGCGATCTGCCCAAGTATTCGCAAGGCACCTTCCGCGGCTGGTACAAGAAACAGAAAGCCAGTCAGGCCCGCTTCGAACGTCAGATAGCCTATTTCCACGGCTGTTACGTCAACTACAACCACCCGCAGCTCGGCAAGGAGCTGATGCAGGTGCTCAACGCCATGAACATCGGCATGCAACTGCTGGAGCGGGAGAAGTGCTGCGGCGTGCCGCTGATTGCCAACGGCTTCATGGACAAGGCCAAGCAGCAGGCCGCCTTCAACATCCAGCAGCTGGAGAACACCCTGCTCGGCAACGAGATGCCACTGCTGGCCACCTCCTCCACCTGCGGCTTCACCCTGCGCGATGAATACCCCCACCTGCTGGAGCAGGACAACCACAAGGTGCGCGATCGCATCTCGCTGGTGACCCGCTTCCTGTGGAACGAATTCTACCAGGGCAACAAGCCGGCGATGAAACCGCTCAATCTGCACATCGCCTACCACACCCCCTGCCACATGGAGAAGATGGGGGGCGTCATCTATACCCTCGAGCTGCTGCGCGCCATTCCCGGCGTCAAGGTGACGGTGCTGGACTCCCAGTGCTGCGGCATCGCCGGCACCTACGGCTTCAAGTCGGAGAACTACCAGACCAGCCAGGCCATCGGCGAGGGGCTGTTTGATCAGATAAACCGGCTCAAGCCCGATCTGGTCATCACCGACTGCGAGACCTGCAAGTGGCAGATCGAGATGAGTACGCCATTCCCTTGTGAACACCCGATCCATCTGCTGGCCCGGGCCCTGGCCTGATCCCCTTGCAATGCCAGGCCGGATGGCCCGCTCGGCAAAGGGGTCGATAGGTAAAAACCAGATAAAGGAAGAGCCGGCAATTGCCGGCTCTTTTCTATGGTGCTGTCTCCCTCAAATTCAGGGATGCTGGATGATCAGGCTGTGCTGATCCAGCATGGATTGCAGGATGTCGTGAGAAGAAGAGCCGCTCAGGTTCCAGCCGCTCAGATCCACGCCTTTCAGGGTGATCTGCTGGGTCACCTGACCATCCCCCGCCGGGGAGACCGACAGGTTGATATCGCTCAGACCCCCACTGCCGTTGGTGACAGAGGCCGACAGGTGATTGAGCAAGCCATCCACGCTGTTGTCGGTCACCCCCTTGAGCAAGTCCGCCAGATCTATCCTGTCCCCCTCCTCCGGGTGGAAGTCGATAACGGTGTCGATGGCAGGCTGCGTCGCGGTTCCCTCGTCACCCTGGCCCCACACGAAGAGATCGCTGCCCGCGCCGCCGCTCAGGATGTCATTGCCCTGGCCGCCCCGGATCACGTCATCTCCCTGACCACCCAGGATCCGATCACTGCCGGTGGAGCCGAACAGCCAGTCACTCTGATCCGAGCCCAGCAGATTGTGGCCGCTCTGGCTGTGGATGGTGAGGGTCTCCTCGGCCGAGCTCAGGGTGCTCCCACCCGCACTCGACTCGGCGGTCAGGATCAGGCTGTGATCCCCGGCCGCCAGATCTTTCACATAGAGTGGGACCGAGTCTTCCATGGGCAGCAGCCAGTCGCCGTTGTTGTCGGCATGACCCACGCTCTGGCCGTGTTCGTCCACCACCTGAGCACCGCCCAGATTCTGGATCCGCACCAACAGCTCGCCCGGTGCCGGGTTGACCACGCTGGCGCTCAGGTTGAGCGGCACCCAGGCCCCTTGCAGGACGTGGATGTCGTGGGTGCCCAGACCGAACTGGGGAGCGTCCGCCTCGGCGGTGACAGTGATGCCAACCTGGGTGGTATCGGTGAGCGCACCGCCCGCCCCGGTATTGCCCCGATCCGAGGTGGTGATGGTGAGGTTGTCCTCTCCCCAGAAGTCCTTGGCCGGCTCGTAGTGCAGATTGCCGTTGAGCAGGCTGTTGAGATCATCGAGCGACCCCACCAGGGTCATCTCGTTGCTGCCCGCCCTCTGCACCGAGACGGCGCCCGCTGCCCCGAGCAGGGTCAGTACGCCATGTTCGACCCGCAACACCATGGACATGGGCGCACTGCCCGCATCCACGTCCTTGACACTGATCCCGGAGAGGGACAATGAACCATCTTCCTTCACCGCCATGGCGTCCGGCACCTGGTTGATCGGGGCGTCGTTGACCGGTTGCACCTCGATGGACAGCACATCGGTGTCACTCAGGGCGCCGCCACTGCCGGTGTTGCCTCTGTCGTTGGTCACCATGGTCAGGGCATCCTGACCGTTGAAGTCCTGCTCGCCCTGATAGGTCACCCCGCCAGAGAGCAGCGCATTGATGGCATCCTGGGAGCCGCTCAACACCAGGGAGCCGGTGCCATTGCCGGTCACTGTCACCCCGCTGCCGACCGGCAGGTTCAGGGTGCCGTGCAGTACGGACAGGGTCACCTCCATGGTGCTGCTGCCTGCATCCACATCGCTCACCTGCAGACCGTGAATGGCGAAGGGTTGATCCTCCTGGGCCACCTGGGGCTCCCCTGGCAGGACGTTGACGGGGGCATCGTTCACCGGGCTCACATCCACCTGGATGCTGCCACCCACCTCGGGGCCAAGGGCAGGGCGGGAGCACACTTT
>NZ_CDBZ01000163.1:0-241 GCF_000819985.1 Aeromonas media
CCGCCACCGATTCCGGCAGGGCGGCGCAGTTGAGATAGATAAGGGGCGCCTTGGCTCGGGGTGAACCCTGATGCACCGCCTTGGCGATCAGCTCCTTGCCGACCCCGGTCTCCCCCAAAATCAGCACGTTCAGCTCCGAGCTCGCCACCACGTCTATCTCGTGGCGCAGCCGTGCCATGGCGGGGGAGCGGCCTATCATCTCCGGCTGGCCCTCGGCATGGGGGGTCGAGGCGAGCGGCTC
>NZ_CDBZ01000163.1:361-2062 GCF_000819985.1 Aeromonas media
CGAGCCGCTCCAGCAGCAGGGCGTTGCTGAGGGCGGCGGCGGCCAGGGCGCCCACCAGCCGCAGCTCCTCGTCGCTGATGCCGTCGAACTGGGCCGGATTCATGCCGTCTATGGTCAGGGCGCCGATCAGCGTCTGATCCGAGAACAGCGGCAGGCCGACGCAGGCGTGCACCTTGAAGTCGTCGTGATCCGGCAGCAGGCCGTCATAGGGGTCGGGCAGGCTGCTGTCGGCGGGGAAGCGCACCACGTCGCCGGCGCGGGCGATGGCCTCCATGCGCGGGTGATCCCGCAAGGCGAAGCGGCGACCCAGCACGTCCTGCATCAGGCCGTCGATGGCCAGTGGAATGAACTGGCCCCCCTCGTAGCGCAGCAGGGCCGAGGCATCCGAGTGCAGCAGGCTGCGCACGCTCTGGATCAGGCGGTGGAATCTGTCCTGATGGGAGATGCCGAGTTGCAGGTCGAGGGCGATGCGCGCCAGGCGGTCGGTCGAGATCATGATGATTGTCCAAATGACAGTTTGTTTGTGAATATGACTATATAGAGTGGCTGTCCAAATGACAATTTTGGTTTTTTGTTCCCATTAAAAACAATAGGTTACGAGTTGGCACGCCCGCTGCAATAGGGAATTCAGTCACACATTCACTATTGCCTGCTGAGGAACTGCCTGATGAGCATTCACGTCAAAAACAACATCCACTGGGTCGGCCAACGGGACTGGGAGGTACGCGACTTCCACGGCACCGAGTACAAGACCCACAAGGGCACCAGCTACAACAGCTACCTCATCCGCGAAGGGAAGAACGTGCTGATCGACACCGTCGATCACAAGTTCAGCCGCGAGTTCGTGCAGAACCTGGCGGCAGAGATCGATCTCGCCTCCATCGACTATGTGGTGATCAACCACGCCGAGGAGGATCACGCCGGCGCCCTGACCGAGCTGATGGCCCGCATCCCCGGCACCCCCATCTACTGCACCCACAACGCCATCGACTCCATCACCGGCCACCACCACCACCCGGAGTGGAACTTCCAGCCGGTCAAGACCGGCGACAGTCTGGACATCGGCAACGGCAAGCAGCTGGTATTCATCGAAACTCCCATGCTGCACTGGCCCGACAGCATGATGACCTACATGACCGAGGATGCGGTGCTCTTCTCCAACGACGCCTTCGGCCAGCACTATTGCGACGAACACCTGTTCAACGACGAGGTGGATCAGACCGAGTTGATGGAGCAGTGCCAGCGTTACTACGCCAACATCCTCACCCCCTTCAGCCCGCTGGTGACCGCCAAGATCAAGGAAGTGCTCGGCTTCAACCTGCCGGTGAGCATGGTGGCCACCTCCCACGGCATCGTCTGGCGCGAGGATCCCACCCAGATCATCCTCAAATACCTGGAGTGGGCCGATCACTATCAGGAGGATCGCATCACCCTGTTCTACGACTCCATGTCCAACAACACCCGCATGATGGCCGACGCCATCGCCCAGGGCATCCACGAGGTGGATCCGGGCGTGGCGGTGAAGATCTTCAACGTGGCACGCCACGACAAGAACGAGATCCTGACCCAGGTGTTCCGCTCCAAGGGGATACTGGTGGGTTCCTCCACCATGAACAACGTCATGATGCCCAAGGTGGCTGGCATGCTCGAAGAGATTACCGGCCTGCGTTTTCGCAACAAGCGCGCCGCCGCTTTCGGCAG
>NZ_CDBZ01000164.1:0-22468 GCF_000819985.1 Aeromonas media
CTCACTTCGAAAGTCAAGCGATTGTTTTCGCTTTTCTTTCGGCGCCTGCTTCACAAGGAAGCTAGCTCATCAGTTTGGCGTGTTCCGCCGTGCTGGTAGGGGCGCATTATAGGGAGCCGCGCCGGGATGGCAAGCGCAAAACTACAAAAAATGACACTTTTTTACTGTTTAGCGACCCAAGCGCCTATTTATCAAACAAAACGCCCCGCATAAGCGGGGCGTCAACGAGAAAGGATGCGGATTTGCTACCTTTTTGACCAAAACTCCCGGGCAAAGGCACGTACCTTTTCCCAGTCGGTGAATTCGATGTCCTGGCTGGTATCCGTACTGCCACCGGTGATCATCATGATCAGCTGGATGATGCGAGTCTGCCACCAGTTGTAGCGAGAATATCGCAGCGCACCGGCAAACACCCCCAGGGTCTTCGGCTTCCACGGCGAGAGACGCAGAAACTTCTTCATATAGGCATTGGTCTGCGGTGTCTGCTTCTCGGGCTTGCGCGCCGTCAGGTTGACACAGAAGAAGGCGGCGTTGGCCACTTCCAGTTGTTCATGGTGAGCATGAATAAAGCTGAGCAGGCTGGGGTGAAAGTTGCCATAGCGGATAGAGGCACCGATCAATACCTTGGCATACTTGCTGAGATTGCACATCGGCAGGGTGTGTAGATCCTGCATCACCACTTCGCATCCTGATATCTCCTCCAGCATGACATCCACAATTTTCCGCGTTTGCCCGTCCCGAGAAGAATAAAGCACCAAAATCTTGTCCATACCAACCTCAACTACGCCAGAATGCAGGAGTAAACAGTACCAGAAGTGTGAAGATTTCCAATCGGCCAAACAGCATAGCGACCACCAGGATCCACTGTGCCGTCGCCGAGATGTTGCCAAAGTTGCTGGATACCTCACCTAACCCGGGTCCCACGTTGGTGAAGGCGGCCGCTACTGCCGTGAACGCGGTCACCTCGTTCAACCCTGTCATCAGCAACAACAGCATGAAGATGAAGAACAGGATGATGTAGGTGGCGAAGTAGCCCCACACCGCCTCGACGATCCGCTCCGGCACCGCGCGCCGCCCCAGCTTCAGGGTATAGATGGCCCGCGGGTGCACCAGCCGCTTGAGCTCGCGCATCCCCTGCAGGAACAGGATCATGAAGCGCATCACCTTGATGCCGCCCCCGGTGCTGCCGGCACAGCAGCCAATAAAGGCCGAGAACATCAGCAACATGGGCAGGAAGGAGGGCCAGTCGGCGTAGCTGGTCGTGCTGTAGCCCGTGGTCGTGCCAAGGGAGACCGCCTGGAACAGGCCGTGGTTGAGCGCCTCCTGCCAGGTGGCGTAGTGGCCGTGGAACAGCAGGGAGACGAAGCAGATCAGCACCAGCACGCCCTGGATGGCCAGGAACACCTTCAATTCGGAGTCCCGCAGATAGCTGCTCAATCGCACTGGCTTGTGGGCGAACACCATGAAATGCAGGGCGAAGTTGACGCTGGCCAGCAGCAGGAACAGCACAGTGATCAGGTTGATGGCCGGGCTGTTGAAGAAACCTATGCTGGCATCGTGAGTCGAGAAACCGCCCACCGACAAGGTGGAGAAGGAGTGGCAGATGGCATCGAACAGCGTCATCCCCGCCATCCAGTAGGCCAGGGCACAGAGGGTGGTCAGCAACAGGTAGATGAACCAGAGCGCCTTGGCCGTCTCGGCGATGCGCGGGGTCACCTTGTTGTCCTTGACCGGCCCCGGGATCTCGGCGCGATAGAGCTGCATGCCCCCGATGCCGAGCAAGGGCAAAACGGCCACCGCCAGCACGATGATCCCCATGCCTCCCAGCCATTGCAGCAGCTGGCGATAGAAGAGGAAGGCCTTCGGCAGGCTGTCCAGCCCGGTCAGCACTGTTGCTCCCGTGGTCGTCAGGCCGGAGAATGATTCGAAGAAGGCTTCGGAGACCGACATGTTCGGCACGTCGCTGATGATGAAGGGGACGGCCCCCACGCTGCCCAACACCACCCAGAACAGCACAACGATGAAAAAGCCTTCCTTGGATCTGAGGTCTTTCTTCTGATGGCGATTGGGGAACCAGAGCAGGGCACCGAGCAGGAGGGCGATGAAGAAGGAGTTCACAAACTCGGCACCGCCACCATCGCGATACCCAAAAGCAACCATCGCTGGCAGCAACATGGTCGAGCTGAACAGCGCGACCAAGAGACCAACGATACGAATGATGCTCAGAATCTGCATTCCGGCTCCCCCTTCAGGCTAAAAGAGCGATGGATTCTAGCCATCTAAGGGGCGAAGAGATACCCGGCCATGGGTTCGGTCTGTCATTTCCTGATCCACCTGACTCCAGATGGCAGCATCCCAGGCAACCTGCAAACGAACCTGCTGACCATAATCGGCGGCCAGCAACTGGCCCTGATGGGCCGAGATCAGGGCTTCCACCACCCCCATGTCGCCATAGTCGCAGCAGATAAGGGAAGGTGTTTGCTGGCGCTTGATGCTGGTCTCGAGCCGCTTGAGTGCCGCCCCCACGCCGCCGCCATAGGCCTTGACCAGGCCGCCGGTCCCGAGCAGAACGCCACCGTAGTAACGCACCACCACGGCCGCTATCTCGCCGATGCCAGCCCCCATCAGTTGGGCCAGCATGGGCTTGCCAGCAGTGCCCGAGGGTTCGCCGTCATCGCTGAAGCCATAGACCTGGCTGTCTTGCGGCGCCCCGGCGACGAAGGCCCAGCAATGGTGCCGGGCCGTCGGGTGCTGCCGCTTCACCTCGCCGATCCAGGCCTTGGCGGCCTCGACCGTCGGCGCATGGGCAATCAGGGTGATGAAGCGACTCTTCTTGATCTCCTCGCAAAGCTCCAGCGGCGCGGCTGGTATGGCGTAGTCTGCGACCATCAGAGCCCTGCTTGCCGGGTGAGGTTCTCCACCCCGTCCCCATGCAGGACCACGTTGTCCTCGATCCGGATGCCACCGAAGGGACGCAGCGCCTCGACCTTGTTCCAGTTGACCCGCTTGCCCTGCTCACCGCGGCGTAGCGGCTCCAGCAGGCTGTCGATGAAGTAGAGGCCGGGTTCTATGGTGAACACCTGACCCACCTCCATCACCCGGGTGCAGCGCAGATAGGGGAACTGCTCGGGCGCCGCCAGGTGGGTGCCACGCTCATCCTGCATGAAGCCACCGGCATCGTGCACCTGCAGGCCGAGGAAATGGCCGAGCCCATGGGGGAAGAACACATTGGTGACGCCGGTGTGGATCATCTCGTCCACCGACATGTCCACCAGCTCGGTGGCCTGCAGCAAGCGCGCCAGTCTGTGGTGCATCTGCAGATGCAGCTCGCTGTAACGGCGGCCCGGTTTGATCTCCGCGATGATCTCCTGCTGCTGCACATCCAGCGCCGCGATCAGATCGGCAAACTCGCCCCGACGCCAGGCCCAGGTGCGGGTGATGTCGGAGGCATAGCCGTGATAATCCACCCCGGCATCGATCAGGAAGGAGTGGCGCTCCGCATCCGGTACCCGCTGGGTCGACAGATGAGTGTAATGGAGGATGGCCGCGTTCCGGTTGATGGCGACTATGTTGCCGTAGGGCGCCTCATTGGCCCCCTGCCCGACCGCCTTCATGTAGGCGAGGTTGATCTCGAATTCGCTCGCCCCCGCCATGAAGGAGTCCTTGGCAGCGATGTGACCGCGCACCCCGAGCCGGTTCGCATCGCGCAGACACTCCAGCTCATAGGGTGTCTTGTAGGCACGGTGATAGTGCAGGTAGTTGAGCACCGCCTCCGGATTGGGCTGCCCCAGTCCCACCAGCTGGGCCACCTCGAGATGACCACCCAGATAGGCCCACTCCTGCTTGTCGGCAGGCAGGTGATCCGCCACCTGCTCAGGGCGGGTCAGGAAGCGGATGTCGAAGAAGTCGACCCAAAAGGCATTGGGCAGGTCCGCCACTTTGTGCCAGAAATCCACCGGCCGGTAGAACAGCAGCACCGGCTTGCTCACCCCGTCCACCAGCAACCAGCAGTGAGGGTTGTCCAGCACCGGCAACCAGGCCTTGAACTGGGGGTTCACCTTGAAAGGGTAATCCTGATCGTCGAGGAAGATGCGGTGGGTCTGGCCGGAATGGATGGCCAGTCCGCTGAGCCCCTGCTGTTGCAGTATGTCGCGGGTGCGCCGCTGAAGGGTATCGAGATGCTGGGCAAAAAGTTGGCTGTAAGTGCTCATGGCGTCCTGCTCCGGGCGAATGTGACTTCAGCATAACATCAAGCGAATCAAGGCTCGAGCCGCCAGGCTTTCGCTTCGTGAGGTAACGCATAGGTCAGGGGGTTTTTGTTATGAAACGAAAACCAACAATTAACAAATAAAGAACAATTCAATACACTGCCCACAGACAGTAGATATCAGCAGTCAGGAACGATTCATGCAAAACCTTTGTCTGTGGAAACCGGATCAAGACAGGATGCAGCACTCCAACCTCCAGCAGTTCATGGCCGAGGTCAACCACTTCCACGGCCTGCAACTACGCAGCTACGCCGACCTCTATCAATGGTCGGTGGAGAAGACCACCCGCTTCTGGCCGTTGGTGTGGCAGCACTGCGGTGTCAAGGGAGAGCTCGGCAACATAGTGGCGGAGAACCGCCAGGAGATGCAGCGCGCCCGCTGGTTCCCCGACAGTCGGCTCAACTTCGCCGAGAACCTGCTGCGCCGCCAGGACGAGAGCCCAGCCATCATCTCCCGCCTTGAAGGGGACACAAGCCAGACCCTGAGCTGGGCCGAGCTGGCAGATCAGGTCGCCAGGCTGGCTCAGTGGCTGCGCAGCCAGGGCATAGACCGTGGCGACGTGGTGGCCGCCTACCTGCCCAACATCCCGCAAACCGTGGTCGCCATGCTGGCCACCACCAGCCTCGGCGCTATCTGGACCTCCACCAGCCCCGATTTCGGTGAGGCCAGCGTGGTGGAGCGCTTCGGCCAGACCCGCCCCCGGGTGCTGTTCGCGGTGGATGGCTATCGCTATGGGGGCAAGGCCATCGACATTCAGGCCAAGGTCGCCAGCGTAGTGAGCCAAATCGACAGCATAGAGCAGACGGTGATGATCCCCCTGCTGGGCAATCCCCTGCAGCTCGGCCACGACTGGCTGCAGCTGCTGGCAAGCCAGCACGGTGCCCAGCTCACCTTCGAGCCCATGGCCTTCAACGATCCGCTCTATATCCTCTACTCATCAGGCACCACCGGCAAACCCAAGTGCATCGTCCACGGCATAGGCGGCACCCTGCTGCAGCACCTGAAAGAGCACCAGCTGCACTGCGACATCAAGCCGGGGGAGCGCGTCTTCTACTTCACCACCTGTGGCTGGATGATGTGGAACTGGCTGGTGAGCGCCCTCGCCTCTGGCGCCACCCTGGTGCTCTACGACGGCTCCCCCTTCTACCCGGACGGCAACGTGTTGTGGGATCTCGCCCGCGATGAAGGAGTTTCCCTGTTTGGCACCTCCGCCAAGTATCTCGATGCCCTGCACAAGCAGGGTTATGCCCCCATCAACACCCACGAGTTGCCACAGCTGCGACTTATATGCAGCACGGGTTCCGTGCTGTCGCCGGAGGGATTTGACTATGTCTATCAGGGGATCAAGCGGGATGTGCAGCTCAGCTCCATCTCAGGTGGCACCGACATCTGCTCCTGCTTCGTCATCGGCAATCCCTTGAGTCCCGTCTATCGCGGTGAGAGCCAGGGACGCGGCCTCGGCCTAGCGGTGCAGGTATTCAATGAAGCGGGTCAGCCGGTGCAAGGGGAGAAGGGCGAGCTGGTCTGTACCAAACCCTTCCCGGCCCAGCCTATCTACTTCTGGGGCGACGAAAACGGCGAAAAGTACCACGCCGCCTACTTCGAGCGGTTCGACAACGTCTGGTGCCACGGCGACTGGATCGAGCTGACCCAGACCGGCGGCATCCTGTTCTACGGCCGCTCCGACGCCACTCTCAACCCGGGTGGCGTGCGCATCGGCACCAGCGAGATCTACCGCTATGTGGAGCAGCTCGACGAGGTAGAGGAGAGCATCGTCATCGGCCAGCAGTGGCAGCAGGACGAGCGGGTGGTGTTGTTCGTCAAGCTCAAGGCAGGCTGCAAGCTGGACGAACCCCTGCGCGAGCGCATCTGCCAGCAAGTAAGGCAGCACTGCACCGCCCGTCACGTGCCGGCCCGCATTCTGCAGGTGGATGCCATCCCCCGTACCAAGTCCGGCAAGATAGTGGAGCTGGCGGTGCGGGAAGTGGTGCACAACAGGCCCGTCAACAACACCCATGCCCTCGCCGACCCCGAGGTGCTGAACCAGTATCGTGATCGCCCCGAGCTAGCCAGTTGACAAACAACTCATCTGAAGAGCAGGCGCCGCAAGGCGCCTCTCTTTTGCCCGTTCCGTGATGAAGAGCTTTTACTCCACAACTGTTAAACAAATGTTTTAAATAGGTGTTGAAAATGTCTCCTTTTGGATCAATAGTGAGCCTCGCCCCCTGCTGGGGAGAAAGGAGCAAAGCCCCCCACCGCGTGGGAACAAGGAGACACTCTCATGATCTACCAAGGCGAAACCCTGTCGGTCAGCTACCTCGAACACGGCATTGCCGAGCTGAGGTTTGATGCCCCGGGTTCAGTCAACAAGCTGGATCGCGCTACCCTGCTCTCGCTGAGCGAAGCGATCGCCGCATTACAACAAGAACGTGAACTAAAAGGTCTGATCCTCACCTCCGGCAAAGACGCCTTTATCGTCGGCGCCGACATCACCGAATTCCTGGAACTGTTCGATTTGCCGCAAGAAGATCTGCTCGGCTGGCTGAAAAAGGCCAACGACATCTTCAGCGCCATCGAAGATCTGCCGGTACCGACCCTGTCCGCCATCAAGGGCCACGCCCTGGGCGGCGGCTGCGAGACCATACTCTCCACCGACTTCCGTCTGGCTGATACCACCGCCAAAATCGGCCTGCCCGAGACCAAACTCGGCATCATGCCGGGCTTTGGCGGCACCGTCCGTCTGCCGCGGGTGATCGGCGCCGACAACGCGCTGGAGTGGATCACCACAGGCAAGGATGTCCGTGCCGATGATGCCCTCAAGGTGGGTGCCATCGACGCAGTGGTCGCCCCCGCAGCGTTGCAGAGCGCCGCCGTGCAGATGATGAGAGACGCCATCGCAGGCAAACTGGACTGGCAGAGCCGCCGCGCCGCCAAGAAGGCCCCGCTGCGCCTCTCCAAGCTGGAAGCCATGATGAGCTTCACCACCGCCGCCGGCATGGTTGCCGCCGTGGCGGGCAAACACTATCCGGCGCCGATGACCGCAGTCAAAACCGTTGAGGCCGCCGCCGGCATGAGCCGCGACGAGGCGCTCGCCGTCGAGGCACAGGGCTTTATCAAGCTGGCCAAGACCGACGTGGCCAAGGCGCTGGTCGGTATCTTCCTGAACGATCAGCACATCAAGGCGCTGGCCAAGAAGGCGGCCAAGCAGGCAGCCAAGGCCACAAGCCACGCCGCCGTGCTGGGTGCGGGCATCATGGGGGGCGGCATCGCCTACCAGTCCGCCAGCAAGGGCATCCCTGCGGTGATGAAGGACATCAACGAGAAGGCGCTGGCACTCGGTATGGGCGAAGCCACCAAGCTGCTCAACGGCCAGCTCGAGAAGGGCCGCATCGATGGCATCAAGATGGGCCAGGTGCTCTCCGCCATCACCCCGACCCTGAGCTATGACAGCGTCAAGCACGTGGATCTGGTGGTCGAAGCCGTGGTCGAGAACCCCAAGGTGAAGGCCGCCGTACTGGGCGAAGTGGAAGGGATCATTGGCGAAGACGCCGTGCTCGCCAGCAACACCTCCACCATCCCCATCTCCCTGCTGGCCAAGGGGCTGAAGCGCCCCGAGAACTTCTGCGGCATGCACTTCTTCAACCCGGTGCACCGCATGCCCCTGGTTGAGATCATCCGCGGCGAGCAGACGTCGGACGACACAATCAACCGCGTGGTGGCCTACGCCGCCGCCATGGGCAAGTCCCCTGTGGTGGTCAACGACTGCCCGGGCTTCTTCGTCAACCGCGTGCTCTTCCCCTACTTCTTCGGCTTCAACAAGCTGGTCGCCGATGGCGCCGACTTCGCGGCCGTCGACAAGGTGATGGAGAAGGAGTTCGGCTGGCCGATGGGTCCCGCCTACCTGCTGGACGTGGTCGGCATCGATACAGGTCACCATGCCGGTGACGTTCTGGCGCAAGGTTTCCCGGCACGTATGAGCAAGGAAGGCCGCACCGCCATCGACGTGATGTACGAAGTGAGCCGCTTCGGTCAGAAGAATGGCAAGGGCTTCTACGCCTACGAGCAGGACAAGAAGGGCAAGCCGAAGAAGGTGGCCGACGCAGCTAGCTACGAGCTGCTGGCCCCCATTGCCAAGCCGAAGCAGGAGTTCGACAAGGACGCCATCATCGCCCGCATGATGATCCCCATGATCAACGAGGTGGTGCTCTGTCTGGAAGAGGGCATTGTCGCCACGCCAGCCGAAGCCGACATCGCACTGGTCTACGGTCTGGGCTTCCCTCCCTTCCGTGGTGGCGTGTTCCGCTATCTGGACACTATCGGTCTGGATCGCTACGTGGCCATGGCCGACCAGTATGCCGACTTGGGCCCGCTCTACCGTGTCAGCGACAAGCTGCGTGAGATGGCCGCCCAGGGCAAAACCTTCTACTGATTGCGGAAAGGAGATCCATTCATGAAAGACGTAGTCATTGTCGACTGTATCCGGACCCCCATGGGCCGGTCCAAGGGCGGCGCCTTCCGCAACGTGCGTGCAGAAGATCTGTCCGCGCACCTGATGAGCTCCATCCTGCTGCGCAACCCCAACCTCGACCCGAACGAGATCGAGGACATCTACTGGGGCTGCGTGCAGCAGACCCTGGAGCAGGGCTTTAACATCGCCCGCAACGCCGCCCTGCTGGCCGGTATTCCGAAGCAGGTGGGGGCGGTCACCGTCAACCGGCTGTGCGGATCCAGCATGCAGGCGCTGCACGATGCCTCTCGCGCCATCCAGGTGGGTGATGGGGATATCTTCATCATCGGCGGCGTCGAGCACATGGGCCATGTGCCGATGAGCCATGGCGTCGACTTCCACCCCGGCATGGCGAAATCCGTGGCGAAAGCCTCCGGCATGATGGGGCTGACCGCCGAAATGCTCGGCAAGCTGCACGGCATCAGCCGAGCGCAGCAGGACGAGTTTGCCGCCCGCTCCCACCGCCGCGCCTATGCCGCGACTGTGGAAGGGCGCTTCGCCAGAGAGATCGTCGGGCTGGAAGGCCATGACGCCAGCGGCGCCCGCTTCTTCTACGACTATGACGAGGTGATCCGCCCGGAGACCACGGTCGACACCCTGAGCCAGCTGCGCCCGGTGTTCGACCCGGTCAACGGTACCGTCACCGCCGGTACCTCCTCGGCACTGTCCGATGGCGCCGCCGCCATGCTGGTGATGAGCGCGGACAGAGCCAAGGCGCTGGGGCTGACTCCCCGAGCCAAGGTGCGGGCCATGGCCATCGCCGGCTGCGACGCCGCCATCATGGGGTACGGCCCGGTGCCAGCGACCCAGAAGGCGCTCAAGCGTGCCGGTCTGACCGTCGGTGATATCGACCTGTTCGAGCTGAACGAGGCGTTTGCCGCCCAGTCCCTGCCCTGCGTGAAGGATTTGGGTCTGCAGGACGTGGTGGATGAGAAGGTGAACCTGAACGGCGGCGCCATCGCCCTGGGCCACCCGCTGGGCTGCTCCGGTGCCCGCATCTCCACCACCCTGATCAATCTGATGGAGGAGAAGGACGCCACCCTGGGGGTCGCCACCATGTGCATCGGCCTGGGTCAGGGTATCGCCACCGTGTTCGAGCGGGTGTGATCTAAACGGCTCACGCGAACGTGAGCCAGCATTCTCTTGTTGGGGTCGGCCGGTCCGGCCCGTTGTCGAGTCTGTGGAGCACGCCACACGGGGTGTGATCCTGCCGTCGGAATCTGCGTGTTGGCCGGCCCGTTTGGGTCGGCCTTTTTTATTCTGTTCTACCGATCAGCGCCAATTCAGGGGCTATATTGCCCATAACTTCACATTAGAGGGGGGCCTTGCTTGCTTTTTGCTCCCCCGACAGGTTCAATCTGCACAAAAAAATGGGTGGATGCACATACATATGTCAACGAGCAAACAACTGCTTATCGTCGACGACGATCAGGAGATCCGCGAGCTGCTCAACGAATACCTGACCCGGGCGGGTTTCCAGGTATTGACGGCAGCCGAGGGCAACGAGATGCGCCAGCAACTCGCCCAGCACAGCCCGGACCTCATCATTCTGGACATCATGATGCCCGGCGACGACGGCTTTACCCTGTGTCAGCAGATCCGCCGCGACTCCCAGGTCCCCATCATCATGCTGACTGCGGCCTCCGATGAGGCGGATCGGGTGATCGGCCTGGAACTCGGCGCCGACGACTACATCGCCAAGCCGTTCAGCCCGCGCGAGCTGCAGGCCCGCATCAAGGCGCTGCTGCGCCGCGCCGAATTCCGCCAGCCGGAGAAAGAGAAGGAGCCGAGCCGCCGCCTGCGCTTCGCCGACTGGACCCTGGACACCCTGAGCCACCAGCTGACCCACGACGACGGCAGCCTGCTGGATCTCTCCGGCAGCGACGCTCTGCTGCTCGGCATGTTCCTGCAACAACCGGGCGTGGTGCTGGACAGGGACACCATCTCCGATGCCACCCGGGGCCGCGAGAGCCTGCCGATGGAGCGCGGCATCGACGTGCAGATAAGCCGTCTGCGCCAGAAGCTGGGTGACAACGGCAAGAGCCCGCGCATCATCAAGACCATACGCGGCAGCGGCTACATGCTGATCGCGGAAGTCCACGAGATCCCGTGACAGGGGAGAGGCAAGCGGCACGGTGTCGCCCTGGCGGCTACATGCTGACTGACAAGAGGCACCCAATCCCATGAGAAGTCGGCGATTCTGGCAAGCACTGGTACCCCGCTCCCTGCTGTCACGGATGCTGCTGCTGTTGCTGCTCGCCATCCTGCTCTCCCAGACCATTCTCACCGGCATCTGGATGCAGCAGATCCAGAAGCGGGAGCTGGAGGGCATGCTCAGCACCACCCGCAACCTGGCGCTCTCCGCTGCCTCCACCGTCAGCTTCTTCAAGTCCCTGCCACTGCAGTACCGCCACATCGCGCTGGACCAGCTGCGCAACATGGGGGGCAGCCGCTTCTTCGTGTCGCTGAACGAGGAGGAGATCCACATCAGCGCCATCCCCGACAGCGAGCGCAAGACGCTGGTGCTGAAGGAGGTGCAGGAGGTGCTGACCCGCAAGCTCTCCGACGCCATGGCGATCAAGGTGGACTTCTCGCGACCCGAGGAGCTGCATGTCTTCAACAACGACACCCTGCTGGCGGACCTGCCCTCCTCCTGGGCACGCTACACCCTGTCGCTGGAGCCCATCAATCCGCCGGTGCTGGTCACCCAGATAGAGATCGAACCGGGGGAGTGGCTCTATCTGGCGGCCCTGCTGCCCGCCCCCTACATGACGCTGGATGACACCGTCATGCCGAGCAACCAGGTGCGCTTCATCGCCCTGATGACGGTCTTCCTCTGCTTCTTCACCTTCATGCTGGTGCGCTGGCAGACCCGGCCACTGCGCCGGCTGGCCAAGGCGGCGGTCAACCTCGGCAAGGACATCGATCAGCCCTCCCTCAAAGAGGAGGGGGCGTCGGAAATCGTGGCGGCGACCCGTGCCTTCAACATCATGCAGCAGCGCATCCGCCGCTTCATAGACGACAGGGAGCGGCTGTTCAGCTCCATCTCCCACGATCTCAAGACCCCCATCACCCGGCTGCGGCTGCGGGTCGAGTTGCTGGATGACGAAGCCCAGATCGCCAAGTTCAACAAGGATCTGGACGAGCTGGAGCTGATGGTGAAGGGGGCGCTGCAGACGGTGAAAGAGACCGACATTCACGAGAACCTCGAGCTCATCGACATCAATGCCCTGCTGGAGCAGATGGCGGAAGCCATGAACCTGCACGAGGATCTGCTCACCATAGAGGGGCACTGCAAGTGGCCCTATCGCGGCAAGCTGCTGGCCCTTAAGCGCTGCATCGGCAACCTGGTGGACAACGGCATCAAGTACGGCCATCGGGTGCGCGTCATTCTCATGGATGACGCGGAGATGCTGATCCTCTTCATCATGGACGAGGGCCCCGGTCTGCCGGAGGATCAGTTCGAGCGCATCTTCGAGCCCTACTACCGCCTCAGCACGGATTCCGCCGGAACCGGACTGGGTCTTGGCATCGCCCGCAACATAGCCCACGCCCACGGCGGCGATCTGGTGCTGGAAAATCGCCCCCAGGGCGGCCTGCAGGCCACCCTCTCCCTACCAAGGCAGTAAAGCTTATGAAGTGGTTGTCGTTTTCTGTCATCGCCCTGTTGTCCCTGCCTGTCGGCGCCTCCCAAGTCGAGGTGTTGCACTGGTGGACCTCCGGCGGCGAGGCCAAGGCGGTGGAGGTACTCAAGTCGGAATGGGCCGAGCAGGGCAACCAGTGGAACGACTTCGCGGTGCAGGGCGGCGGCGGCAAGAGCGCCATGACGGTGCTGAAAAGCCGGGCACTGGCGGCCAACCCACCGGAGGCGGCGCACCTCAAGGGCTATGAGCTGCACGAGTGGGCCAGCCTGGGTTTCCTGCGCGACCTCAGCCCCATGGCCGAACACCTCGGCTGGTACCCGCAACTCTCCCCCATGGTCCGTGACACCCTCAGCCAGAACGGTGCCCTAATGGCGGTGCCCACCGGCATCCACCGCGTCAACTGGTTGTGGCTCAACCGCAAGCTGTTCGAGCGGCTGGGGCTGACGCCCCCCACCGACTGGCACCAGTTCATGACGGTGGCGGAGCAGCTCAAGGCACAGGGCGTCACGCCGCTGGCCATCGGCAACGAGCCCTGGCAGCTGGCGGTGCTGTTCGAGACGGTGGCGCTCGGCGAAGGCGGCAAGACCTTCTATCGCAAGGCGTTCCTGGAGCAAGACAGTGCCACCCTGACCGGCCCCGACATGGTGCGGGTGCTGACTCGCTTCCAGCAGTTGCGCGCCTATGTACCGGAGAAATACGCCGGCCTGAAGTGGCACCAGGCCACCAACCTGCTGGAGAGCGGTGGTGCTGCCATGCAGATCATGGGGGACTGGGTGAAGGGGGAGCTGAGCGCCGGCAACTACCGACCCGGGGAGGACATCGACTGCCTGCCAAGCCCGGGCAGCCAGGGATTGTTCAGCTACAACCTCGATTCCATCGCTATGTTCAAGCAGCGGGATCCCGCCCAGCTGCAAGCTCAGGGCGAGCTGGCCAGGTTGCTGATGACCCCCAGATTCCAGGAGGAGTTCAACCGGGTGAAAGGCTCCATCCCGGCGCTCACCCAGCCTGACATGAGCAAGTTCGATCGCTGCGCCATCCGCTCCTACCATGATTTCCAGCGGGCGGAGCGGGACGGCAATCTGCTGCCCAGCATGGCGGAGGGCATGGCCGTACCGACCAACATGCGCCAGGGGATCATGGATGTGCTGAGCAGCTTCTTCAACGACGCCAGGGCCAATCCCGAACAGACGGCGCTGCAACTGGAACGCGCCATGCGCTCAACCCGCTCAGGCGTGGAGCAGAAATGACAAAGGCGGAATTGCTCCGCCTTTGTGGGTGAATCGTCATCCGATTCAGGATTTATCGTTCTCGTCCTCATCCTCGTCGTAGTAGTCGCTGAGCTCGATCCAGAGCCCCAGCCCTATCATCACCATGGATCCGAACCAGGTACCGGTATTTCCGATCGGGCTACCCAGCACTATCATGGCGAACGACAGGAACCCCATGCCTGCGTAGGCTTGCAATCTGCCGTAGGAGACCTGCATATTCACACCTCCTTGTTGAATATGGTTCAATTTTTATATTACTCATCGGGCAAGGTCTGGATAGAGCCGGATCACACTTTGGTTACATATGCTGCCAGAACACCCTGATATTTGATTATTTTTTCGCCTTGAGTATCATTGGCAGCTGAATTGGTTGAAGGTTGATTATTGATGAGTACTTTATTCTGCGATGCGACTCATGAGTTGAACGCAATCGGGCTTCGTTGCCCTGAACCCGTAATGATGGTCCGCAAGAAAGTGCGGCTGATGGCCGAAGGCGAGACCCTGCTGGTCAGTGCCGACGACCCCTCAACTACCCGCGACATCCCCAGTTTCTGCCGCTTCATGGATCACACCCTGATCGCCAGCGAGACAGAGCAGGCCCCCTATCGCTATCTGATCCGCAAGGGTCAATAAGCCCCTGTACTGGAGCAATCCATGACGATTACCCGAATCGGCACCACGGCCCGCTGGTCTGATGTTGTCATCCACAACGGCACCCTCTATGTGGTGGAAGTCCCCGCCACCGACGAGGCCGACATCCACCAGCAGACCCGCGAAGTACTGACCAGCCTGCAACGCCTGCTGGAAGCCAACGGTTCCGGAGTCGACAAGATCCTGATGGCCAACATCTATCTCAAGGACATTGGCGACATCGCCGCCTTCAACGAACAGTGGGACGCCTGGATCCCGGCTAGCACGGCACCGGTCCGCGCCTGCGTGCAGGCCCGCCTGGCCCACGAAGGCTACAAGGTAGAAGTGCAGCTGACCGCTGCGGTCTGAGACACGGTTCGCCCCCTCATCCCCGGCCCTTCTCCCGCGAGGGGAGAAGGGCGAAAAGAGCGCCGATACCATCTGACCACGGCACCCATAGCAAAAGGCCCCGCCATCACTGGCGGGGCCTTTTCGTTACCGGAAACCAAACGACTTAGGCGGTCGGGGTCAGGGTAATGGTCACCCGACGGTTCTGGGCCTTGCCCTCTGCGGTGCTGTTGGTGGCGACCGGTTGATCAGGGCCCACACCACTGGTGGCGATACGGCTGCCGGTCACGCCCTGACCGATCAGCTGGGCGGCGACGGCATCGGCACGCTGGGCGGAGAGCTTCATGTTCAACTCGCGGGAACCGGTACTGTCGGTGTGGCCGACCACGTTCAGGCGAGTCTTGTCGAACTCGGCAACCACCATGGCCACACCGGACAGGGTGTTGGCACCGGCGGCTTTGAGCTGGGCGCTGGCGCTGTCGAAGGTGACGTTGTTCGGCATGTTGAGGATCAGCTGATCGCCATTGCGGGTCACACTGACGCCGGTACCCTGCAGCTTCTCGCGCAGCTTGGCTTCCTGCACGTCCATGTAGTAACCGATACCGCCACCCAGGGCGGCGCCGGCGGCCACGCCGGTCAGGATGCCCTTCTTGCGGTCACCCTTGCTGGAAGAGAGAGCCCCCACGGCGGCGCCAGTCGCGGCACCGGCCAGTGCGCCCCAGGCACCCTTGGAAGTCTGGGATTCACCGGTATAGGGATTGGTGGTGCAGCCAGTCATGGCGACGGTCAGGGCAAGTGCAGGAACCAGTTTCTTGAAATGCATGAAAAAACCTCTGAAAAAGAACGACTCTAGCCGATGGCCGCGTATTCTAACCCAGAGAGGCGCCAGAGTGTGACGCGCATGATGTGGATATGAACAAGGGGGCCAAAGCCCCCCTGTGTCATGCCGTGAACGGCATGGGTACTGCCTGCCCGGGCAGGCCGGACATCAATATTTGATGTCACGCGCCTCGTCACGCCCTTCCTGCTTGTTGTCACGGTGTTCCTGACGGCAATCGGCATTGCCCACCAGGCCTTCGCGGCACTCCTGCTTGGCGTCGCGGGATTCCTGGCGGGTATCCTGACGCACATCGCGCGCTTCGCGACGCTCCTGGGCCTGTTTGGTGGCCTGTGCAGGCAGGGCAGCCAACAAGGCGGTGGCTGCAAGCAGCGCGAATACGGTCTTCTTCATGCTGGCTCCTTGGCTAAATGAAATACACCGGCTTGGGATGTCTGAATTATACACTGGGGTCAAGATAACCGCCGGACGGGCGCCAGCAGGGCGACCCGACAGGGAGGCGGCTTGTCAGGATCAGTATTTGACGTCCCGGGCCTCGTCGCGGTTCTCTTGCTTGTTGTCGCGGTTGTCCTGACGGCAATCGGCATTGCCGACCAGGCCCTCACGGCACTCCTGCTTGGCGTCACGGGATTCCTGACGACCGTCCTGGCGGATGTCGCGGGCGTCCTGGCGCTGCTCACCCTGATTGGTGGCTTGAGCCGGCACGGCGGCGAACAGGGTGCAGGCGGTCAGCAGGGCGGCGCTCAGGCGGGATACGGAAATAGTCATAAGGACTCCAATGTAAGTTAATGCGACAGCCTGGTTCGGCTGCCGTCATGGAAGATGGGTTAGGCGAGTCCCTGCTCTCGAATCAATATTTGATATCGCGAGCCAAGTCGCGTGCCTCTTGCTTGTTGTGGCGGTGTTCCTAGCGACAATCGGCGTTACCCAGGAACTCCTCCTGGCGGCAATCCCGCTTCTGTTCGCGGGATTCCTGGCGGACATCCTGACGCAGATCCCGAGCCTGTCAGCGCTGCTGGGCTTGTTCGGTTGCCTGAACCAGCAGGGCCACCGACAGGGTACAGCCGACCAGCAAGGCTGACAGCAAGGCGCTGCGAGCCGGGTGAGGAGTTGAAATGTTCATGACGAGGCTCCCTGGTTGATCGGGCTGAGGTCTGTGGTGCTGGATCAGTATTTGACGTCGCGGGACTTCTCGCGCACGTCCTGTTTCACTTCACGCTTGTCCTGACGGCACTCGTAATTGTCCTTATTGTTGGCCTGACGACAATCGATCTTGGCCTCACGGATCTCGGGACGGACTTCCTGACGCACGTCGCGGGCATCCTGACGATCGGCCGCCTGGGCGGGCAGGGTCGCCAGCAGGGAGCAACCCGCCAGGATCAGGGTGCCGAGGGTGCGGTGGCGAAATGAATTCAGTGACATGGGACTGCCTCGTTGATGGGGACTTCAATTTGGATACAGCAATCTTGAACAGGAATTACTGTATCCCGGCTGTACCGGGCGCCGAAAAGCGGGCCCCAGGCCCCGCTGGCAGGGGGCCTGACGGGGCGGGCTTCGAGATGATCGTTCACCAGGCCCAGGGCCCGCATGGCGGCGAGGCAGAGGAGGCTCCCGACCGAGGTAAAATCGAGCCGCGTGAACGCCTTCACCCTGGCGTCAGATCCTGGCGAGCTGGCCCCTAATCCCAAGGCCAGAAAGGAAGAAGGGAGGCTGTGGCCTCCCTTCTTGTTCCGCTCCCGATTTAGCCTTGCTGGCAGGCGGCATGACAGGGGCAGGTCACCAGATGATCGTTCACCATGCCCACCGCCTGCATAAAGGCGTAGCAGATGGTGCTGCCGACGAAGGTGAAGCCGCGCTTCTTGAGGGCCTTGGACATGCATCCGACTCCTTTGATGTGGCCGGAATGTCGCCGTTGCCCTGGCGCTGGTTGACAATGGGGGCGCCGCCCACAAAGCCCCACAGATACTCCACGAAGTCGATGCCCTCAGCCTCCAGCGCCAGATAGGCGCGGGCATTTTTGATGATCGAGTGCACCTTGAGCCGGTTGCGGATGATGCCACTGTCCTGCATCAGCCGCTCCACATCCTGCTCGTCGAACTGCACGATGCGCACCGGATCGAAGTCGGCATAGGCGCGATGGTAGCTGTCGGTACGCTTGAGGATGGTGATCCACGACAGCCCCGCCTGCTGACCGTCGAGGCAGAGCTTGGCAAACAGCTCCCGCGGGTCACGGACCGGCCTGCCCCACTGCTTGTCATGGTATTCGATGTATTCCGGGTCCTTGGTCACCCAGGCACAGCGCAGTTCCATTTCCTCTCCCTTGTCATTTCATCGGCCATCGGCAGGCCGCTTCCGTCGGCGACATCATAGGGCAAACGGCAGCATAGCCCCACTAATCCCCTGTAATTTCGCCTATTATCCGACCATGCCAGACGGTATACTCCCTCGGTTCACATTCAGCAAATCTTGCTCTGATTTCATTTCGCGCGAAAAACACTATGCAAAAATTCGATGTCAAAACCTTTCAGGGCCTGATCCTGCAGCTGCAGGACTATTGGTCCCGCCAGGGCTGTACCATCATTCAGCCGCTGGATATGGAAGTGGGTGCCGGTACTTCCCACCCCATGACCTGTCTGCGTGCCCTGGGCCCGGAGCCCATCGCCTGCGCCTACGTGCAACCGTCCCGCCGTCCCACCGACGGCCGCTACGGTGAAAACCCGAACCGCCTGCAGCACTACTACCAGTTCCAGGTGATCATCAAGCCTTCCCCCGACAACATTCAGGAACTCTATCTGGGCTCCCTGAAAGAGCTGGGCATGGATCCCGAGATCCACGACATCCGCTTCGTGGAAGACAACTGGGAAAACCCGACACTGGGTGCCTGGGGTCTGGGTTGGGAAGTGTGGCTGAACGGCATGGAAGTGACCCAGTTCACCTACTTCCAGCAGGTTGGCGGCCTCGAGTGCAAGCCGGTCACCGGCGAGATCACCTACGGTCTCGAGCGTCTGGCCATGTACATCCAGGGCGTAGACAGTGTCTACGACCTGATCTGGTCTGACGGCCCGCTGGGCAAGACCACCTACGGCGATGTGTTCCACCAGAACGAGGTGGAGCAGTCCACCTACAACTTCGAGCACGCCGACGTGGAGTTCCTGTTCCACTGCTTCGAGCAGTACGAGAAGGAAGCCCAGCACCTGCTGGCACTGGAAAAACCGCTGCCGCTGCCTGCCTACGAGCGCATCCTCAAAGCCGCTCACTCCTTCAACCTGCTGGATGCCCGCAAGGCCATCTCGGTCACCGAGCGTCAGCGCTACATCCTGCGCATTCGCACCCTGACCAAGGCCGTGGCCGAGGCATACTACGCCTCCCGCGAAGCGCTGGGCTTCCCTATGTGTCAGCGCAGTGAGAACAAGCAAGGTTAAGGAACGGACATGGCACAACATACATTTCTGGTAGAGATCGGTACTGCTGAGCTGCCGCCCAAAGCCCTGCGCTCCCTGGCCGAAGCCTTTGCCGACAACCTCAAGAGCGAACTGACCAAGGCCGACCTGGCCTTCGGCGACGTCGAGTGGTTCGCCTCACCGCGCCGCCTGGCGCTGAAGGTACACGCGCTGGCTGGCGAGCAGCCGAGCAAGAGCGTCGAGAAGCGCGGCCCGGCCGTCTCCCAGGCGTTCGATGCCGATGGCAAGCCGACCAAAGCCGCCGAAGGCTGGGCCCGTGGCAACGGCATCACGGTGGAACAGGCCGAGCGTCTGGTCACCGACAAGGGCGAGTGGCTGGTCCACACCGCCAAGGTCGAAGGTCGTCCGGCGCGCGAGCTGCTGGGCGAACTGGTTAGCCAGGCGCTGGCCAAGCTGCCCATCCCCAAGATGATGCGCTGGGGCGACAAGACCATCCAGTTCGTGCGTCCGGTGTTCACCGTGACCCTGCTGCTGGATGGGGATCTGGTTCCCGCTCACATTCTGGGTATCGACTCCGCCCGCACCATCCGCGGTCACCGCTTTATGGGCGAGAGCGAGTTCACCATCGACAACGCCGGTCAGTACCCGCAGATCCTGCAGGAGCGCGGCATGGTGATTGCCGACTTTATGGCGCGCAAGGCCAAGATCAAGGCTGACGCCGAAGCGGCCGCTGCCGCCTTCGGTGGCGTTGCCGATCTGGACGACGCCCTGCTGGAAGAGGTCACCGCCCTGGTCGAGTGGCCGGTGGTGCTGACCGCCAACTTCGAAGAGAAGTTCCTGGCCGTTCCCGCTGAAGCGCTGGTTCACACCATGAAGGGTGACCAGAAGTACTTCCCGGTCTACGACAAGAACGGCAAGCTGCTGCCGAAGTTCATCTTCGTCACCAACATCGAGTCCAAAGACCCGAGCCAGATCATCAGCGGCAACGAGAAGGTGGTTCGCCCCCGTCTCTCTGACGCCGAGTTCTTCTTCAAGACCGACCTCAAGCAGACCCTGGCCTCCCGCCTGCCGCGCCTCGAGACAGTGCTGTTCCAGCAACAGCTGGGCACCGTCAAGGCCAAGGTCGAGCGCATCGAGACCGTCGCCGGCTTTATCGCCGAGCGCATCGGCGCCAACGTGGCTCAGGCCAAGCGTGCCGGTCTGCTCTCCAAGTGTGATCTCATGACCAACATGGTCGGCGAGTTCGCCAGCACCCAGGGTGTCATGGGGATGCACTACGCCCGTCACGACGGCGAAGACGAAGTGGTGGCCGTGGCCCTCAACGAGCAGTACATGCCGCGCTTCGCCGGTGATGCCCTGCCGTCCGCTCTGGAAGCCTGCGCCGTGGCGCTGGCCGACAAGCTCGATACCCTGGCCGGTATCTTCGGCATCGGCATGCTGCCGAAGGGTGACAAGGATCCGTTCGCCCTGCGTCGCGCCGCCATCGGTGCCCTGCGCATCATGACCGAGAAGCAGCTGGATCTGGATCTGGTTGAACTGGTGGAAGAAGCGGTACGCGTCTACGGCGACAAGCTGACCAACAAAACCGTCGTCACCGACGTGGTCGACTTCATGCTGGGCCGCTTCCGCGCCGCCTATCAGGATGAAGGCATCGGTGCCGATGTGGTGCTGGCCGTACTGGCCCGCCACCCGACCCGTCCGCTCGACTTCGATCGTCGCGTCAAGGCCGTCAGCCACTTCCGCACGCTGGATGCCGCACTGGCACTGGCTGCCGCCAACAAGCGCGTGAGCAACATTCTGGCCAAGGTCGAAGGCGAACTGCCGACTGCCGTCAAACCGGAACTGCTGGTCGATGCCGCCGAGCAGGCGCTGGCCACCCAGGTTGCCGAACTGCAAGCCGAACTGGCCCCGCTGTTCGCTGCCGGTGACTATCAGGCTGCCCTCACCCGTCTGGCCGCCCTGCGCGAGCCGGTCGACACCTTCTTCAACGAGGTGATGGTGATGGCCGACGACGAAGCCCTCAAGGCCAACCGTCTGGCGCTGCTAAACAACCTGCGCAACCTGTTCCTGCAAGTCGCGGATATCTCCCTGCTGCAGTGATCTTGGTTGAGTAAGTGATATAAAAAACGGCGCCGAAAGGCGCCGTTTCAATTTACAAAAGTATCAATGTGAAAAAACCTAAAAAATGTACGTACTCATGACTACATGCAACTAGTTTAGGGCCCCTATCCGATGGGTGTCCTAATTTACTGCGTTATTTACTCGCGAACCCAATACAAAAGGCGCCAGAGGGCGCCTTTTGATGATCGGCAGCGGCGAACGACGCCGACTCGACTGCACGGAACCTCTTACTCCACTGGCGCCATCAGGTGCTGATAGGGAGTGCCCGACCACATGATGTAAGGGGCCGAGGTGTCCGGATCTGCACCCTTCGGATACATATCGTAAAAGGCATCATCCGCCCCGACGATCATCACGTGGGGCCCGGTCTGCAACCAGTTGTTGCTGGTGGTGGGTTGGGTCGCGTAGGGGTCGGTGTTGCTGGCATCGGTGCCGCCCTTGAGCATATACATGAAGCCGATCTTGCCCTTCGGCGGCATCTCGTGGCTGATCCAGGCGTGAGCCCAGGCCATCGCGGCCGCGTCCATGCACATGGGATCCGGACCCGGTGTGGCCGGGTTGTCGGGCATGCAAGTGAAGCCGTTGCTGCCCTCACGCAGGGTACGCATCTTTCCGTCGGCGCCCATGGCCACTATGGTAGCGCCGGCACCGACTTTGACGGGGGCCGCCGCCATGGCGCTGGCGATCATCGCCTCATCTGTCATGGCTGGCATGCCGGCCTTCTCTTCGGCCTGGGCCGGTGTGATCAGGGTGATGGCCGCGAGCACGCCCAGGGCCAATAGGTGTTTGCACATAACATCTCTCTCCCAATTGGGTGAATACGATGCAAAACAAGATCACGCACGGCCTGGCTACCATGGCGGCCGTGCTGCCGGGCGCAGCTGTCTGGTGGATGGACGGGGTGATCGAAAGCTGGCAGCCCGGAGACAGTGACTCGCAGGCGCCATCTGTCTGACTATAGCCTCTACAGACCCCTGCACCGATGCGCTGTCGTGGAGCCATCACGTCGTGACGACCGAGGTGTTATGCAACGCAAGACCCTGGCCCAGCTGACTGGTGGGGACGGCGTGCTTTGCCGCCGGCATCTATACCCTGCCCATACTGATCGCTCCATCCGCACCAAGCACTGAACAGTGCGGCGGCCAATCAGCAGCAGGCAAGCTTTAACGGCACCTTTCGCCGAGATCTGAACAAGAAACCATTCCAGGACACCCATCGCTGTACACCCTATTTTCCCTCATCGATATCAACTCTCGGTGGATGTCCCAACTTTATCCGTTGGTGACAAGAGCCTGCAGAGTAATGGCACTGCCAAGGCAGCGCTTCGATGGCGGGCGAAGTGTCAGCCCTCAACTGGCCACTGCAAAACGGCGCCCGAAGGCACCGCTTTTTCTACATCGGATCGCAAGGGATGCCGATCAGCCGGTATAGGCGGGCAGCAAC
>NZ_CDBZ01000164.1:22663-28846 GCF_000819985.1 Aeromonas media
ACCCCGATGAAGGAGGAGAGAATGGCCGCCATGGAGAAGGCGTTGAGGGCATTGGCCACCGCCTGGGATTCGATCACCGAGCCCAGGGCCTTGAGCAGGGCATCCACATTGCCCCCCTCTGCGATCACCGGGCCGAACTCGCTGCGCGGCAGGTTGCCGAACACGCTGGCCAGCCAGATGAGGTAGAAGGTCAGGGCGATGACAGTCCCCCCCAGGATGGCGCGGCTGGCGCGGCGCTCCTCGCCATAGTAGGCCCGCATGGACGACACCGAGTGGTGATAGCCGAACGAGGTGAGCGCCACCGGCAGCATCACCAGGGCATATTGGGCGTAGTGGGTCTCACTGCCGACTCGATCGAGCAGCAGGTCGAGGCGAATGTTCATCGACAGGCCGGAGATGCCAAAAACAAAGCTCAATCCCATCAGGATCACCAGCAGCACCGAGATGCGGTCTACCGCCCGGGTGGAGTGCCACACCAGCACCGAGAAGACCAGGGTGAACAGCACCGAGGACCAGTGGCTGCCCATCCCCGTCATGCCATCTATGATGAGACCGGCCGAGGTGATGTAGGCGTAGAGCAGGATGCCGCCGACGAAATAGACGCTGAGATTGTTGAGGGCATTGACCTTATCCCCCAGCAGATCCCGGGTAACGGTATCGAAGGAGACGCGCAGCGGATAACCCTTGTAGGATTCGAGCAGCATCCAGCCAGAGATCGTCATCACCACCATGGTCAACGCCACCGCGAGCATGGACCAGAGGCTCCAGGCCCCCGCGCCCGCACTCGGCAGGCCCAGCATGCCAGCCCCCACACAGACGCCGGCAATGATGCATGCCCCGCCCACCAACGATGGTTTATGTTCCATTTACTTCCCCAAAGACGATTGTTGATCTGGTCGCGACCGCGGACCGTTGCATCTGCTACGCCGGTTGTCATCGTAAGATCGCGCTCATCTATGCTATCGGTGCCCAGCCGCTTGCTGCTGCATCGGCGGCAGAAGCTGTGCTATCGACGCCCTGGCCGCTTGCTGCTGCGTCAGCGAGGCAATACGTGGCTGAGGCTAGCTACCGATCCCAACATGGCAGCAGGGCGGCCATGTTGGGGGTGTGACTTTACCCTGCTCCCCCTCAGGTATCAAATCCGGGGGCGAATTGACGGGAAATGGGGGCGATGTCCGGCCGTTAACCCCAAGTTTGGGGCGTCTCAGGCCCCGGACACGACAAGGGCGCCCGCAGGCGCCCCGTGTCGGTTTCCCGGAGGATCCAGGTTATCCCGTATAGATGGGCAGCATGCCCGCCATGGCCATCAGATGGAAGACGGCCGTCAGCACCCCGAAGACGATGACGGCCACCACCATGGGCTGGCCGCCGGGCGCCTTGAAACCGCCCCCTTGTGGCGCCAGCTCCCGGGACTTTTTCGCCAGCAGGGCGGGAATGATGCAGGCCCAGACGGTCGCCGCGGCCCCGGCATAACCGATGGCCACCACGAAGCCGAAGGGGAACAGCAAGGAGAGCAGCAGAGGTGGAAGGAAGGTGACGCCCCAGGACTTGGCACGGCCGGCGCGGCTGTTGTCGAACTTGAACAGATCCGCCAGATAGTCGAATACCCCGAGCCCGACCCCGATGAAGGAGGAGAGGATGGCCGCCATGGAGAAGAGGTTGATGGCGTTGGATACCCGCTTGGATTCGATCACCGAGGCCAGCGCCCCGAGCAACACATCGACGTCGCCCCCCTTGGCGATAACGGGGCCGAAGGCACTGCGGGGCAGATTGCCGAAGATGCTCAGCAGCCACAGCAGGTAGAGCGCCAGGGCTATCAGGGTGCCCCCCAGGATCGCCTGCTTGGCCTTCTGCTCCTCGCCGTAATAGGCCCGCATCGACGCCACCGAGTGGTGGTAGCCGAAGGACGTCAGCGCCACCGGCAACATGGCCAGGGCATAGGGCGCCTGACCCAGCTCCTCGGTGAGGGAGTGGAACAGCCTGGTCGCGTCTATGTTGGCGGCAAGGCCCGATACCCCGAACACGAAGCTCAGCACCATAAAGGCGATCAAGACGACCGAAATCCGATCCACCGCCCGGGTCGAATGCCAGACGAAGCAGGAGAACACCAGCACGAACAGCACGGAGGCGAACTGGCTATTGATGCCGAGCAGGCCGCTCAGGATCAGACCCGAGGAGGTGATATAGGCGTACAGCAGAATGCCGCCGACGAAATAGACTGTCAGATTGTTGAAGACATTTATTTTGTGACCGAGCAGATCCTTGGTCACCGAATTAAAAGAGGCGGTCAATTCATAGGGCTTGAAGGCTTCCAGCAACATCCAGCCGGAGACCGTCATGATGATCATGGTGAGAATAATGGCCAGCGATGACCAGCTGGTCCAGGCGCCCGCCCCCGCACTCGGCAATCCCAGCATGCCGGCGCCGACACAGACGCTGGCAATAATGCAGGCCCCTCCCGTCACGGATGGTTTCGATGTCATGTGTTGTCACTCCCGAAATTTCACAGAGCTGCGAAAAAAAAAGGGGCACCCGATAAAGTGCCCCTGACTCGTTATGCTTCTATTAATTTTTCATTCTTGTTGCTGGTCGCTTGCTTGTTATTGTCGACCTCTTTCAGTCTGGCGGTGAAATGGCGCAGTACCGCCGGCTCATAAATGAAGTCGAGCCCCTTCACGTTCCTGGCGTTCTTCTTCACCTCGCCGAAGGCCTCGATGACGAAGTCCATGTGGGTCTGGGTATAGGTGGCACGCGGTATGGTGAGACGCAGCAGCTCCGCCGGGCAGGGGTGCTGCTTGCCGGTGGCGGGATCCCGTCCCAGCAACAGGGAGCCGATCTCCACCGCACGGATGCCCGCGACCTTGTAGAGCTCGCACGCCAGGGCGTGGGCCGGGAACTGATCCGCCGGGATATGGGGCAGCAGCTTGCCCGCATCCACGAAGGCCGCGTGGCCGCCCGCCTGCTGGCACACCACGCCGATGGCCTCCAGGCCATCCACCAAGTATTGCACCTGACCGATGCGATAGGCCAGCCAGTCCTGGCGCATGCCGTCTCGCAGGCCCACCGCGAGCCGTTCCATGGCACCGCCCTCCAGACCGCCGTAGGTCGGGAAACCCTCCTGCACCACGCACAGGGTGCGGCACTCGGTGTAGACGTCCAACATGCTGTCGTCCTTGAAGCAGAGCAGCCCCCCCATCTGCACCATGGCATCCTTCTTCGCCGACATGGCGAGGCCGTCGGCGTACTTGTAGGACTCCAGGGTGATCGCCTCTATGCTCCAGTCGGCGTAGCCGGGCTCGCGCTGCTGGATGAAGTAGGCGTTCTCGGCGAAGCGGGCCGAGTCCATGATGACCGGAATGTCGTACTTGCGGGCGATGGCGTACACCGCCTTCAGGTTGGCGATGGAGACCGGCTGGCCACCGGCGGAGTTGCAGGTGATGGTGCTGACGATGTAGGGCACGTTGGCGGGACCCGCCTCCAGGATGGCCTCCTCCAGCTTGACCAGATCGAAGTTGCCCTTGAAGTCGGCGGTGACCGAGGTGTCGAACGCCTCCTTGGTGTAGACGTTCTTCGCCACGCAGCAGTTGATCTGGGTGTGACCCTGGGTGGTGTCAAAGAAGTAGTTGGAGAGCGCCACCATCTTCTTGCGATCCAGCCCCTTCTCCTGCTCTCGCTTCTTGATCAGCACCGGGATGTAGATCTGCTCGGCGCCGCGTCCCTGGTGGGTCGGGATGGTAAGGGAATAACCGAAGATCTCCTGCACCGCCCGCTGCAGGGCGTAGTAGCTGCGGCTGCCGCTGTAGGCCTCGTCGCCGCGCAGCATGGCAGCCTGCATGTCCTGGGTGATGGCGCCGGTGCCACTGTCGGTCAGCAGGTCGATGAAGACGTCTTCACTGTCCAGCAGGAAGGGGTTCATGCCCGCCCGGACGATGGCCTCCTCCCGGTAGGCACGGGTGGTACGCTTGACCGGCTCGATGACACGAATGCGGAACGGTTCGGGAAGATGCTTGAAGTTTTCCATGGATAGACACCCTTGCTTTAAATATTCAGGATGAATCTCATCACCCGCCATCAATAAGCAGTTGGCAGGTAGCAAATAATGAGATCGGGTGCACGACATCGCCTCGCCAATAAACAAGGTGAATGAAGGTGCAGATTATTTCAGATTAGGTATTCAGACGGACTCGTTGCATCCAGATAAATGCACAAGCACCGCGGGGGATATTACAGCGGGAAGAAGAACGCGATTTTATGGTCCAGGGTAAACCACTTGGGATAGCTGACCTTGATATGCATGTTGTTGCTCATCTGGTTGGAATTAACAACGCCCATTAACAGGGTCCATTATGGTGAGCCCTTGCATATGATCAATTGCAACATGAGCAATTTGGGATGGCGCTAACAGTTTGACGGGGGATTTTTATACACCCCGGCTCGCGCCCCCTGACGCGCACTCTCCCTGGCCGATGGCTCAATGATTCAGCCAGGGCAACCGCTGCAGCAAGTCATGACGGTCGGCCAGCGGTGTCTGGCTGACCCAGATATCCAGCAGGCCGTAGGAGAGCAGCGGCAACACCAGCAGCAACAGGCAGAGCAGCCCCAGCAACCGCCGGGGGCTGAGCCGGCGGCGTGGTGTGCCAAGGTGCAGCGCATCGGCCCGCCTGGGGCAGGCGGCGACGCAGCTCAGACAACTGGTGCACTCCAGGCTTCGCACCGCGATGAGCTGGTGCACCTGAATGCGTGACGGGCAGGCCCGGCTGCACTTGTCGCAGTCGTGACCGGAACTTCGCAGGCAGCGGACCGGGTCACGGCGAATGCGCAGGGGCGTCAACAGACCGAGCAGGGCGAGCCAGGCGCCATAGGGACAGAGATAACGGCAAAAGCCCTGGCGGAAGGTAGCGGTGAGCAGCAGCACCCAGCCGAGGCAGAGGCCGGAGACCAGGGACAGGTTGAAGAAGAAGGCCCCCATCTTCATGTCTGCGGCCTGATGGTAAGGGCTGGCGAGATAGCCCGGCAGGGCTGCGGCGGGCACCGCCAGCAATATGATGAAGAGCAAAAAGCCGAGCACCAGGAATTTCTGGGCCCGCAGCAGCCAATCCAGCCAGCGCGGCGGCGTCCACTCCCCCGGCAGCAGGCGGTTGCGCAGGCGATGCAGCCACTCACCCACCAGCCCGATCGGGCAGAACCAGGCGCAGAACGCCCGCCCCAGCAGCAGGGCCGACAGACTGAGCACCAGCACCGTGATGGTGGCCGCCGGATGGTGCGGATCCACCAGCCCCTGCCCAAGCCAGGCCCGCAGCCCGAGCCCGCCGGCGATGGGCAGGAAGCCGTCCACCACGTCCGGGCGAACCAACCAGGGACTCGTTCCCTGACCCAGCAGCCAGACATGCAGACCATATTGCACCGCCACCAGCCCCCAGCAGAGCAGCAGCAGATGGCGGGCCCAGGCCCGCAGCGGCTGGCTGCCGAGCTCACCGAGTGCCGGTTGCGGTCTGTATCTGTGCCACAGGGCGAGGGGGACGACCACCAGCCCCAACGCGAGCCAGAGCAGGCTGTCCGTCGCCACCAGCCAGAGCAGGAACAACAGGCCGAGGGCGAGGCACCACGGCCAACCGGATCGCGCCTGCCACGCCAGCAGCACCAGATAGACCAGGCCGGCGGCCATGGTCATGGCTTCAATCAGGCTCATACCTCTCCCTCATGGAACTCATTCGGATAAGGGGGGCAGGATAACGAACATCTGAGTTGATTGTTTTGATCTGCATGGGCAGAGGGGGCATTCCACAGGATTGTCCCCCGCCGGCGCTCATCCTTTGCGGCTGTTGAACAGCGGCTGGTCGGACTCGGCCTGCTCGGCCCAGAAGTGGATGTTGAAGCGAGCGTCCTCCGACAGCTCGACCCTGTGCCAGTACCGGGGCGGGCTGGTGGCAAACTCCCCGGCCCGGATCACCAGGCTCAGCTCCGGCTCCTCGGCCTGTTCGTCGGCAAAACCGTGGTAGGTCACGGACCCCTCCATCACGCAGAGCTGGCCGAACACGCCGGCCGCGGTGTTGTGGTGGGTGAGCAGGGCCTGGGGCACATTCTCGCGGGTGAAGAAGGGGGTGGAACGACGCACCACCCAGTGAGACGGGATCAGTTGCATGGCCATATCAGTTCTCCTCGAGTGGCCGGGTCGACCCGGCC
>NZ_CDBZ01000165.1:0-307 GCF_000819985.1 Aeromonas media
CTGGATGAGGCGCACCAGGGCCGCCGCAAAGGCCGGGCTGTGCAGGGCATCGACGACGGCGGTCAGGCTCTGGGTCAGCGAGTCTGTGGCGAGGGGCTGGCTCATGGCGACGGGCTCCGGATGGTGGGGACAGGCTCCCCGATATGGGCGGGATGCTAGCACGAGAGTGGCAAAACTGTCCCCTAGGGGACATATCAGCTCCGAGTCATAGGGGCGAGTATGGCGACTTTCCCCTGCTGTTGGAGACCCCATGATCGACCCCCATTTGCTCACTGACCTTACCGCGCGCGGCCTGGTGGCCCAGATG
>NZ_CDBZ01000165.1:594-1451 GCF_000819985.1 Aeromonas media
CCTGCATATCGGTCATCTGGTGCCGCTCTTGATGCTGCGCCGCTTCCAGCTGGCGGGCCACACCCCAGTGGCCCTGGTGGGGGGCGCCACCGGCCTCATCGGCGATCCCAGCTTCAAGGCGACCGAGCGCAGCCTCAACAGCAGCGAAACCGTGCAGGGCTGGGTGGCCAGCCTGTCCGCCCAGATCCGGGCGCTGCTGCCCGCGAACGAGGGGCTGGCGGCCCCTGTGCTGGTCAACAACGCCGACTGGATGGGGCAGATGTCCGCCCTCGATTTTCTGCGGGACATCGGCAAGCACTTCTCGGTCAACGCCATGCTGGCGCGGGAATCGGTGCGCCAGCGGCTGGCTCGCCCGGATCAGGGGATCTCCTTTACCGAGTTCTCCTACGCCCTGCTGCAATCCCAGGACTTCGCCGTGCTCAACCAGCGTCTCGGCTGCACCCTGCAGATCGGCGGCAACGATCAATGGGGCAACATCACCAGCGGCATGGATCTCACCCGGCGACTGCATCAGGCCCAGGTTTATGGCATGACGCTGCCCCTCATCACCAAGGCGGATGGCACCAAGTTCGGCAAGACGGAAGGGGGCGCCATCTGGCTGGATCCGGCGCTCACCTCGCCCTACGCCTTCCATCAGTTCTGGCTCGGCACGGCGGACGAGGATGTCTACCGCTTCCTGCGCTACTACAGCTTTATGCCGCTGGCGGCCATCAGGGAGCTGGAAGTCGAAGATGCGGGTCGGCAGGGGCGCAAGCAGGCCCAGCAGGTGCTGGCGGACGAGCTGACCGAACTGGTGCACGGCAAGGGGGCACTGGCGGCGGCGCAGCGCATCGGCGAGCTGCTGTTTTGCGGCGACG
>NZ_CDBZ01000165.1:1575-2348 GCF_000819985.1 Aeromonas media
GCTGTTTTGCGGCGACGTGGCCCGCCTCGGCGAAAGCGATCTCGCTCAGCTGGCGCAGGATGGCATGCCGAGCTGCCGTATCGAGGGGGAAGCGGATCTGGTGACCCTGCTGGTGGAGAGCGGTCTGGCGAGTTCGAAGCGGGTTGCCCGCGAGCTGCTGGGGGCGAGCGCCATCAGCCTCAACGGCGCGATAAGACAGGATGAGCGGCTCAGTGCGGCGGATCGGCTGTTTGGCCGCTACCTGCTGCTGCGCCGGGGCAAGAAGCAGTACCGGCTGGTGGAGTGGGTGGACTAGTACGCCCGACCTCAAGGATCAAGGGCTGCCCAGGCAGCCCTTCTATTTGTCCGCTTGCTCATGGGGTCTGTGGCTTCCCCATTGATGTGCAAAATGCCGATTCACACTGCCAGCGGCAATAACTCGGCGTAGTCGTGGATCGCCGGGAAGGCGGTAATCTGCTGCTCCGGCTGGCGACTGTCCGGGTTCTGGATGGCGAGCTGATAACCGATGCCGTAGTCGGCGGCGGCGCGCAGGATCCGCTCGCTGTCATCGACGAACAGGGTGCGGGCCGGATCGAATGCCAGTCGTTCTGCCAGCGCCTGCCAGCAGTGCTGGCTCTCCTTCGACCAGCCGAGCTCATGGGTGCTCACCATGAGATCCAGGTGGCTGGCGAGATCGAGGTGCGCATCCTTGACCGACAGGCTGGCGGGGTGGGCATTGGTGAAGAGCACCAGCTGCTTGCCCGTCGCCCGCAGGGCGGCCAGGAAGGGGATGA
>NZ_CDBZ01000165.1:2557-3481 GCF_000819985.1 Aeromonas media
GGCCGCCACTGGATCTTGTCCAGTATCTCCTGCTTGAGGGCGCGGATGTCGAGCCCGAGCGTTCGGCTCCAGTAATCGACGCAGTACCAGTCGAGGGTACCGCTGATGGCCTGATAGTGGGCATCGATCTGCGCCTTGGCGTCGGCCAGCGGCAGGCCGAGGCGCGCGGCGTAGCGCTCGGGCACCAGCTGTTGCCAGAGGTGGCTGTCAAAATGAAGGTCGATCAGGGTGCCATCCATGTCGAGCAGAACTGTGTCTATCTGGTGCCAGGGCAGTGGGGTGGGCATGGGGCCTCTTTGTGTCGGACTGGGTGGGGAAAACGGGGGGCATTATAACGGATTTTTCAGGCACCTTTCCGGCCCTTGCCCCGTGGTGTTCCCCCGGGGAGTCGTTTACTCTTGAAGCACTCTTTTTTAACGAGCAGTCAGCCCAGATGAGTGACCCCCACAAGTGCAAACCCGAACACGTCCGCGTCGAGGCCATGGCCCACGACAAGCGCAAGCCGGAGATCATCAAGGCCGAGCTGGTGGCCGAGAGTCGGCTGTTCAAGGTGGAATCCCTGCACCTGAAATTCAGCAACGGGGAGGAGCGGGTCTACGAGCGGATGCGCGGGGGCAACCGGGGTGCCGTCATGGTGGTGCCCCTGTTCGATGCCCACACCCTGCTGCTGGTGCGCGAATACGCGGCGGGCACTCACTCCTACGAGCTGGGCTTCCCCAAGGGGCTGATCGATCCGGGCGAAGATGCCTTCGAGGCGGGCAACCGGGAGCTGATGGAGGAGGCGGGCTTCGGGGCCCGTGACCTAATCCCCCTCAAGCAGGTCTCCCTGGCCCCCGGCTATTTTTCCAGCTGGATGGACATACTGCTGGCGCGGGATCTCTACCCCGAGCAGCGGGTGGGCGACGAGCCCGAGCCCCTCGAGGT
>NZ_CDBZ01000166.1 GCF_000819985.1 Aeromonas media
CTGATGCGTCAGCCCTGCATGATGCCCTGACCAGCTCTGTGCCATCCAAGCCGTTGCCACTTCCCGAAGAGGGCGAGTGGGTTCAGGCCAGCTAGGTATGTCGGTATCTCACTCAGCGGTGAGATACCGACATGTGACCACAGACGCTGAACATGCTCAGAGCTGAAGAATGAAAGCAAGCCAGTATCCATCGTAAAAAGAAGATAGCAGCCATGAACAGCGACTATCTCAAGAAATTCATTTTGCCAAGGATAAGATCAACGAAAAAAATAGTGTGCACCTACACTCCTATCATAGTATAAATATCTATGATTTAATACTATTCAATTAGATGACACATCGAATAGGAAAATGAAGGATGGCCCAACAGAAATCAATTGCGAATTACTTAAAAATAATATTTTTCATCTTCATTAGTTTACCAGCAACTAAGGCATATTCCTCAGGAGATTGGTGGTCTGGTACAGAAAGACAATCTTACAACAAGAGCAATGTTATGATTGGTACAAATTTATATAAAGGTGAAGGTGAGTTGGTTTTAAGCTGCCATGGCGGCGAGATAAAGGCAGACATTACCCTTAAAAAATCAAGGATAAGCTCAGGGATTATTTTTAAAATAACCGTTGACAATGGGGCATGGATAAAAAATGGCAATCGCCCTGAATACACAAATTCCTTTACAACTTACATGTTTCATCATTTAGTCAATGACATGAAAAAAGGAAGGGAAATTCATATAGATATTAGTGGTCACCGCAGATATTCGGCTAGTTTAATTGGGTTTACAAAAGCATCGGAAAGATTGAATTGTATATAAATATACTTATATTGACTCTGACCCTGTGTAAGCAAGAGCCGCCATATTATTAACAGAGTAGTCACAAATATATATTCAGCCTCATGAGGACGTTTTTTCCTAAATCAGCCACTAGACACAAAGTCCCCAGCCCAAGGTGACCGTTACGCTTGGAGTTTTCGACTGGCAGACCAAAGTATCAAGATGAGCAGCAACAGGTATCTCCCTTAGTGGCGAGATACCTGTATCGCAGTTAAGCGGCTCAATAGCATCAACTCAGCCCTATCTATGGGCAAGCAGCAACGACCTCACCTACCGGGCCTTCCTGGCCCGCTCAACCGCTTCTCGCCGGTTGATAACAAAACCCCTCTACTGATGACAAAAGCACATCGCCGATGATGGATTTTGCGAAAAACTACCTGCCATCCTGTCATTGGTAGAGACCGCTAAGCAGCTGGGCCGGTGCCCGCAGGAGTGGCTGCGAGCCATTGTGCGGGCCTGCATCGAGAAAACGGATTATCCAATCCCGATGGAGTTGATACCTTCAACACCGTTTCAGTGAACAGGTGCCATGATATCATCCAGCATTTTTAGTGCAGGTGTTGTTGAGTGGCTTTGCATCAATGGCTAATTAACGCGAAAGCCATGAATCATTGACCAAATATCCTATGTTTCAGGCGTTGATCATAATCCCTTATGTTCATAATTTCATCTAAAGATGCATTGTAAAGATCGTCCCATTCCAGCACTCGTTGATGATATTCATCTATTGTTTCGTCACTGCGTCTAATAGGTTTTTCAGGCTTTGTAAAGCTATAATAACCTCGTGTGTCGAAAGGGTTTTGCTCACTTTCAACATGAATAAATTTATTTTCCACCTTCTGGGTTTGGATTTTATCTTTATTTTCAATCGATGCTGAGATTGGCGGTTCTTTACTGGCATTACCTATATCAGAATCGACTGATACAGATTTCGATTTCACTATTTCTTTTAGTGTGTTGTCATGTGTGTTTTGAGCCTTTTCAAATGGCTTAAAACTAATGTCAGGGTCACGTTCATGCACAACTTTAGTGCATTGATTATTAATCCTTTTTGTTGTATTGTGCGGAACCCAGACCCATCGAGTGCCATCAGAAATCCGACGTGAATGCTTTCTCACCCCATTCCATGTGCCTTTCCTGGCATGTCGTCTCACTGTCGTATAGCGGGGATAGCGTTCTATTCTGAATCGCCCAAAGAAAAGTGATATTACAAAACAAACAAGCAAGGTTATGAGTATTACTGACATCCCGTACCTTAATATTTAACCAATTGAACTAAAATAAATCTTCATTAATGTGGTTTGAGGTTGTTCAAAAAGTTTTTACCTATAGTTTAGTTCGTCACGAGTTTGGTGTTGTATGGACCTGTGTCTGATAATTGGTTTGATAGGCCGTCCCGACTCCGCTGAATTTCAACATCCAACCTCGTCAGCGGTTGACATAGTTGTTCTGTGTAAGGATACGCACCAAACCCTGCTTGGTCAATTTCTGGTCCTGTACATGCAGGCCAGCTAAGTATGTCGGTATCTCCTTCAGCGGTGAGATACCGGTATCGCTGTTTAGCCGCCCAATGATCCGTTTTCAGCGACCGTCCCGACAAACCGCTACACAAAATCTGTCGTGGCTTATGAGCCTTCTCAACCGCTCCTCGCCGGTTGATAAAAAAAAACCTCACCTGATGACAAAAGCCCATCGCCGATGATGGGTTTTGCGAAAAACTGCCTGCCAGCCAATTCGTCACGCCGTGTCGCGGCCTGTTTGGATAATCCGCGACACGGTTATTCCCCTTCTGTGATGGTATGCACGAACACGACAAGATTGCTCAACGCCTCGGTATGCTCCTCACCCGCCTGTACAGCGGTGAGAAGCTGCACCTGAGTGATCTGGCCACCGAGTACAACGTCACCGTGCGCACCCTGCAGCGGGATTTCAATCAACGCCTCAGTTATCTACCGATAGAGCATCGCAACCAGCAATACTGGCTGGATCCGGAGTTTCTCAATCACAAGAACGACGGAAAGGTGCGAAAGCTGGCCGAGCAGTTGGGTATCACCGACCTGTTCCCCCGTGCCAGTGAACATCGTCTGGGTCAGCTGCTGGACAGAGGCAATCCAAGTCTCTTCGCCATCAAGGGGTTCGATGGTCAATCAGCCGACTTACTAATCCACCAGATACCGGTATTAGAGCAGGCACTGACCCAGCATCTGCAATGCTGGCTCATCACCAAAGACCAGCGCAAGCAGCTGTTTAGTCCCTATCAGCTCGTCAACTACAAGGGCACCTGGCACTTGGTCGGCGTCAGTGAGGGGCGGTTGCAAGCCTATCCGTTGAGCAACATCACACTGGTTGAGCTATCGCAACAGACCTTCACCCGTGACGCGTACATTCAACGACAGATCGATACCGACCCGACGCTCTGGCGCTCCGGTATGATCGAGGTGCTCCTCAAGGCCAGTGCCGCCATCGCCATCAACTTTCAGCATCGCCCGTTGCTGCCCGAGCAGGAGATAGTCAAAACCTTGGATGACGGTGCGCTGTTATTGAGCAGTCGCATACTCGATGCCAATCAAATTCTGCCTGTCATCAAATCCTGGATGCCGGGGCTCACCGTGATCTCGCCCGGTTTTATCCATGAGCAGATCGTCCGTGATTTACGCCATTTATTGACCCTGATGAGTCAGGCTCCACTCTGATTCATTTGTGACAAAGATCCCAGTTTATACATCTGGCGACAGCGCCTGACATGCCACGACACCACCTGTCGCCGCTGTTCTGCATTGTCGTCAACCATCAAGCAGTAGCAATCCAAGGAGTGATGCATGAGTAAAATGATCCAAATGAAAGAGTCCACCGCAAAGCGCGAGGTGAAGCAGGAATACGGCCTGACCGAAACGGATGGCCAGGCTTTCTGGGATCGGGTGAACCGGGTGATCGGTGAATCCCGCGAGGAAGTCGATAATGAAGATCGCGTTCCTGCCGGATATGAAGTGTATCGATAACGTCAACACGTACATGTTAGTTGATCATCATGTACAGAACCTTAAGCGGCAAGCGAATTAATAATACCGTCTAACGTGTTGTTTTGCTTGGATTTTCTCTGCCTACTCTTTTTGCCGTTTTTGGATAAATACACCATTGCCCACTCCAACTTCTCTGTTATTTCCTGCCACGCACCATGGATGATGCTCGCCAATATCGGCATTAACCAAAGCGCGCTGTTTTTGGCAATCTTCAGCATCGATAACTCCGCGCTGCCAATCAGCGTCAGCGCCAGCCGACGTTTGACCAGCAAGGCCAGCAAACTAGCCCAGATCAAGCCTTCCGCTATCGCTTTTTGTCGTGTCGCGAACGCCTTCAACCGGTTATGTGATTTCAGCTCTTTGAACAACAGTTCGATCTGCCAACGGCAACGATACAATGCCATCACCTTCTCGGCTGGCCATCGCTCACGCGGAAGATTGGTCATCCATATACAGAACCGTTTTTCCTCTGCAAACCAACGTCTTATGAGTCGATATTTATACTTTCCCGAACTCACATCCAGATCCAGAACCTCGGCTCTGCAGCTTCTCCGATCGATATCCTTGAGCTTTTTTCCGAGTAACTTGGGCATTTCCCTGCCGTCCTGTCGGTAAGCTGCCTGTACTTTGGGATTGAGATTTTGACTCCCTCTGACCAGATAGCTTCCTTTGGCTTTGGTCACATCAGCAAAGTACTCGCGGCTGATGTAACCGGCATCCGCCAATAACAGTTTGTTATTTAACGAATTTGCGGCCGGAAGATGCTTGCGCTCCGATTCGGTATCCGCCGTGATACTCATCGATATCGGCGACTGGTCCAGCAAGGACATGGTCATATGACACTCTACCGCAGCGGGGCTGTGCTTATTGAATCGGCCCGGGAAATGTTCTGCCAATTGCGGATGTAACGCGAATGACGACCCGTCCTGCAGCAGTACCTGCTCAAAGCCTGCCAGTCCGTGGGCGTCCGGTAGACACTCCTTGAGGCGTAAGGCGATGGCTCGTTCAACCAGTGCGCGCATGAACAAGGGAAAACCCTGCTTGCGTAACTGGTTGTGAAAGGGTTTATACGCTATTTGGTCAGTATCATGGAGCTGCAACGCATTGAAATGGCGATGCAAACCAGCAATACCATCCACCTTGTCGCAACCAAGCCCTGAGAGCAGAGCCGGGAGTAGTCTCGCAGGCTGGATATCCCGGAGTCGCTGACAAAAACCGGTAAATTTACCGATCCGGTTGAGTTCAGAAGAGCTAAGAAGTTGCTTGAGGTACTGGGTTGCATTGATAATAGTCATGGCTTCGGGCGTGTCGGTTTTTTTTTGCGATTAAATCAGATCACAAACGAAGCCTTTTTTCTATCTATTTCAATTGGTTGTAGCTAAAGATCCTGTACATGACAGGTCACTGCAGCGGCCAAACTGTTGCCACATCTCAGTTCAGGAGGAAACGCAATGACTCAGGAAAGGATCCAGACCCGCTACCCACTCGGCGGCCCCTTCGCCACCCAGGCTGAGCTGGAGCAGGCCATCACCCAGGCCATAACGACCCACAGACAAGATTTCTTCCCTCTGCTGGAACGGCTGGTGGACGTGGGGGACACCCGGGTCAACCTCAGTCAGGAGAACCCGCTGCGGGTGCTCAGCATCGAACTCGCTGACGGCCGTGAAGGAGTGGCCCATATCAACTACGAGTCCAACTTCGCCGAGAGCTGCCTGATTATCAACGAATACGACCAGCACCAGACCAGCCTGGCCTTTCGCCTCGACGGGGATGCACTTATCTTCGACGTCGAACTGCCGATCGCGTGGAATTTCAATAACTGAAGATTCAGCGGTGTAATGCCGCCTGGTTGCTACACCCGGTCAGCCAGCTCCCCTCACCCTAACCCTCTCCCAAAGGGAGAGGGGATCAGCCCGTGCCAACCTCCAGCCGTGGTAGTCACTCCATACTCTGCTGTTATTTCAGGCGCCTGTAATCTTCCCCATATGGCTGTCATCTGAATAGCAATATCCAGCATATAGCCACCATAACCCTCACTCATGTACAGGATCTTTAGC
>NZ_CDBZ01000167.1:0-36451 GCF_000819985.1 Aeromonas media
GTCGATTTAGCGGCGCTTACCTTCCTTTGACAAATTTATAATTCATTTCCATATCACCTTGTTATTTTGTTATTGGGCAACCCGGTCTCGAGTCGGTCCGTAATATAACAAACAACATGTGACGCTTTTTCATCAGTGACTCACAAATTCCGCCAAATGTGATCACCAGCGCAACCTGTTTCCTCATATTCCCATCCCCTCCTGCCCTGTCGCGCCATTTCGCCCGCAGGGATGGCAGCCGGTCGGAGACAGTTGTGGCATACTTCCCGCCAATCGATGCCAAGGAGACTCGTGAATGGCAAAGTACGACAAGATTTCCCCCGAGACCCAGCAGGAGGCGATGAAGGTAGCCCGCGCCAACCAGAAGCCGGGGCAGACCAAGGAACAGACCCAGTTGATCGCCCAGGGAATCCAGAAGGGTATAGATGAATACAAGAAGCAGATGAAGGCGCGAGCCCGGGAGGCGAGCCGCCAGAAGAAGTTGCAGGCCAGGGCGAAGCAGCCACAACAGGGCGAGCATGAAGAAGAGAGCGAGATCGACGTGATCGAGGTCTCTCGCCAGCACCCGTTGCCATGGGTATTGCTGGTACTGAGCTGGCTGGTGTTTGGCTGTGCCTGGATCTGGCTGCGCTGATCCCTTGCCTGGCAAACCTTTGCCCTGGGATCGGCCTCACAGCCCGGGGCCGGCGCGCTGGTCATCCCTCGCCCCTGCTGCTTACACTCTTCCCCCCGTTGTCTGGAGACCCCCATCATGAATCCGGCCCCCCTCTATCTGCTGGCCCCCCTTGCCCTCTTTATCGTGACCCTGGTGCTCTATCGCATCTCCCCGCTGCGAGCGGTCGCCGCCGGCAACGCTCGCTGGTTTATCCTGCCAGCCTTCACCCTCTTCATCCTGCTCATCGTCATCAATGGGGCGGCAGACCCGAGCCTGCGCAGCCCCGGCTTTCACTGGCTGATGCCGGGGCTTGGCTTCGCGCTCTGCCTGTTCCCGGCGCTGCCCAAGGCGCTGGTGCCGCGCCTAGCCATCAAGGAGGGGGCCTTCGCCGCCCTGGGCCTGATGCTGATGAGCCTGGCCATGGTCTACTGATTTCGTTTACACGATCTTTTTCATGATCTGAGGGGCGCCCTGTGACGGGCGCCCCTTGTACAACCAATGGACGATAGGCATCTTGGTGACAGAGTAACCAGCCAGGAGGCCAGATGGACAATCCGCCCGATTTCATGGCGCAGTGGGATTATCAGGATCCCGCCGCCACTGCCCTGCGTTTTCGACGCCTGCTCGAAGAGGCGCAGGACGACCTGCAATACGAGCTGGAGCTGCTCACCCAAATCGCCCGCACCCACTCCCTGCAGCGTCAGTTTGCACAGGCCCACCAGCTGCTCGACGAGATAGAACCCCGCCTCACCGACGCCACCCCGCGAGCACGGCTGCGCGCCTTGCTGGAACGGGGGCGGACATTCAACTCGGCCGGCGATAAGGCCAGCGCCAGGACGCTGTTCGAGCAGGGGTGGCAACTCGGGCTCAAGCTGGGGGAGACTGGGCTCGCCATAGACGCGGCCCACATGGTGGCCATCGCCGCCCCGCTGGAGGAGCAGAGCCGCTGGCATCAACTGGCGATGACCCTGGCCGAACGCAGTGCCGACGATAAGGTGCGCGGCTGGCTGCCCAGCCTCTACAACAATCAGGGCTGGACCCTGTTCGAGCTGGGACGCCTCGATGAAGCCAGAGCCTGCCAGCAAAAATGCCTGGCCTGGCACCAGCAGCACAACAATCAGGCCAAGGCCTTTATCGCCCGCTGGAGCCTGGCACGGCTGAGCCGGGCCCAGGGCCTGCACGAACAGGCGATGGCCGAGCTGAGCCAGCTGAAAGCCGACATGGCCGAGGCCAGCGCGCCGGAAGATGGCTACCTGTTCGAGGAACTGGGGGAGAACGGCCTGATGCTGGACGATCCGGCCGCCCCCGAATACTTCGCCCGCGCCTGGTTCCTGCTCTCGCGGGATGGCTGGCTACAGGCCAACGAGACGGAGCGGCTGGCCAGACTCAAGCGCCTCGCCAAGCTCTGACGGCGGGCCGCAAAAAGAGCGGGCGGCTCACGCCGCCCGTCACTCAGGCCAAGCCCCCCTCTTCCCGACTCTGCCTCTTGCGACAGATAAGGGAAGGCCCGAGCCCAGCTGCACTTAAGCCTCAAGCCAAGCTGGCCTCTTCCCACCCCTGCTTCTTGCGATAAATGAGGGAGTGAAGGGGTGATCTTCAACCTCGCGGCCTTAAGCCAGGCTCGCCTCTTCCCAACCCTGCTTCTTGCGATAAATAGTCGAGGGGCTGATCTCCAGCAGCGCCGCCGCCTTGGGGATGTTGCCGTCACAGCTGGCGATGGCCTGCTCGATGGCCTCCTTCTCCACCAGCCAGAGCGGGCGCACCGGCAGAGCGGTCTGCACGGGCTCGGCCAGGATCTCGTGGGTCGCCTCAACAGCAGCAGGCACCGCAAGCGCACGGCCGCCGTTGAGCGGCGGTGGCAGTATATCCTTGCTCACCAGTTCGCGATCGTTGAGCACCACTATGTTGCGCACCACGTTCTGCAGCTCGCGCACATTGCCGGGCCAGGGGTAGTCGAGCAATATCCGCACAGTGTCGGCATCGAAATCCTTGAAGCGCTTGTGCTCCTCCTTGGCATATCGCAGCAGGAGGTCGCGCGCCAGCAGCAGTATGTCTTCGCCGCGCTCCCGCAGTGGCGGCAGGGAGAGCGGGATCACGTGCAGACGGTAGTAAAGATCCTCACGAAAACGCCCCGCCTTGACCTCCACCAGGGGATCCCGGTTGGTGGCGCAGACGAAGCGCACGTCCACCGACTCCACCTTGCCGCTGCCGACCCGCTGCAGGGTACCGGTCTGGATGAAGCGCAGCAGCTTGCTCTGCAGGTCGAGATCCATCTCGCAGATCTCGTCGAGGAACAGGGTGCCACCGTCCGCCAGGCTGGCCGCCCCCTTGCGATCCCCCTGGGCGCCGGTGAACGATCCCTTCACATGACCGAAGATCTCGCTCTCCATCAGATCGTGGGGAATGGCGGCGCAGTTGAGCGCGATGAAGGACTGACCCCGGCGCGGACTGCACTGGTGGATGGCCTCGGCACACACCTCCTTGCCGGTGCCGCTCTCCCCCGTGATGAACACGGTCGCCTTGCTCGGCGCCGCGCTCTCTATGATGCGATAGACAGCCTGCATCGCCATGGAGGCGCCGATGAAGCCCGCAAAAGAGCTGCGCTCGAAGTTCTCCCGATACTGGGCCACCAGCGAGCTGAGCTGCTGGTGCTTGAGGGCGTTGCGCGCCGTGGCACACAGCCGCTTGCCATCGAACGGCTTGGTCAGGAAATCGAAGGCACCGCAGCGCATCGCCTCCACCGCCACGTCCACCGAGCCGTGGGCGGTGATCACCACCACCGAGCAGGGCAGTTGCTGCTCGGTGATCTGCTGCAGTATGGCCATGCCGGGCATGTCCGGCAGTTCGAGGTCGAGCAGCACCACGGGGGGCGGGCTGGCCAGCAACTGCGCCAGTGCCTGCTGACCGCAATCGGCCAGCACTACGTCATAGCCATCCTGAACCAGGTACTGCTCATAGACGACGGCCAGACTGCGGGTATCTTCCACCAGCAGGACACGGGGTTTGCTTTCCGCCACGAGATCCATCCTTGCGATTGATTTTGTTGTCTATTCTGGGGGTTAGACGCCATAGACTCAAGACGGGCTCTCAGCTTTCTCCCGTCACCCGCGACGCCACACAAGCAAAAACGGCTCCCTGGGGAGCCGTTTTCATGCGTTTACCGCTTATTTCTTCGCGTCGTCGCCTTCGGCGGTCGGCTTTTCGATGGCCAGCAGCTCGACGTCAAATACCAGCACGGCGTTGGCCGGGATGGAGCCTGCACCGTGCTCGCCATAGGCCAGCTTGGACGGCAGGAAGAACTTGAACTTGGAACCGACCGGCATCAGCTGCACGCCTTCGGTCCAGCCCGGGATCACCTGGTTCAGCGGGAAGGTGGCCGGCTCGCCGCGATCGACGGAGCTGTCGAACTTGGTGCCATCGGTCAGGGTACCGGTGTAGTGCACCTTGACGATGTCGGTGGCCTTCGGCTTGGCGCCGTCACCCAGCTTCTCGACCTGATACTGCAGGCCGGATTCGGTGCTCTTCACGCCCTCTTTCTTGGCGTTGGCGGCCAGATACTCTTCACCCTTCTTCAGGTTTTCCACCGCATCCTTGTCGGCCTTGGCCTTGGTCAACTCGTTGATCTTGGCGTCGTATTCCTGCAGGACCTTCTGGATCTCCTCGTCAGTCATGCCAGCTTCCTTGCCCAGACCGTCGGTCACCCCCTTGAGGATGACGCTGTTGTCCAGCTTGATGCCGAGCTCCTGCTGACGCTCCAGAGTATTGGCGATATAACGACCCATGGAGAGGCCGATCGCATAGCCGGATTGCTCTTCAAAGCTCTTGGCTGCTGCCTTGGGAGCCTCTGCCGGCTTGCTGGCTTCTGCCTTGACCTCTGCGGTATTCGCAGCAGGCTTCTCATCTTTTTGGCAAGCAGTCAGACCCACGGCAACGGCCGCAGCCAACAGGGACACCTTCAGAAAATTGTTCATCAGTTTCTCCAAAACTCTAAATACCGCTCTCGGTTCCTTCGTGAAATGAGAGGTTTATCGTGATAAGCGCCTTATACTAACGCCGTGATCGCAGGTAACGAAAGCATGAGACAGGAAAAATGATCAAAAGTGCCATTTATCTCATCGGTATTTGCCTGATGCTGACGGGGTGCGAACAGAGCTCACTTCCCGGCCAGCAGATCCGCCTCGCCAACCAGGGCTTGCTGAGTGCGGATCTCGCCAGTTCCGGCAAGCTGGCCATCGTCTCCAGCCTGGGCCAGGGCACAGTGGTGTGGGATCTGGAACAGGGCAAGGAGCGCTGGCGCTGGCGTCAGAGCGATGATCAGGAGGAGTTCGTCACCCTCACCCGCTTCTCCCCGGACGACAGCCACGCCATCACCGCCACCCAACTCACCTTTGCCATTTGGCGCCTGCAAGATGGTCGATCTCAAGGCTACTATTCCCTTCCTGAATCCAGCCTGAGGGATGCGGCGCTCTCGGCCGATGGTCGTCTAGTGCTGATCGGCCGCGAAGATGGCAAGGCGGAGCTGGTGGATACCCGTACCGGGCGCAGGCTGCAGTTCCTCGGCCACACCGAGCAGGTCAACACGGTGGATCTCTCCGCCAATGGCCACTACGCCCTCACCGGCGGCAACGATTACAGCGCCTATCTGTGGGATACCCGCAGCGGCCAGGTGGTGTGGCGTTTCAACCACGGCGGCCGGGTGGTGATGGCAAGGCTGGATCCGGCGGGGCGCTTCGCCTTCACCGCCGACAGCCGCCAGGCCAGCATCTGGGATCTCAAGACTGGCAAGGAGGTGAGCCGGCTGCAGTTCGCGCACCGTTTCGAGGTCTACACCAGCGCGCGCTTTGCCAACGACGGCAACTGGCTCATCACCGGCGCCCCCTCACGCCAGCTCTCCCTGTGGCGGGTGAGCGATGGCAGTCTGCTGCAAAGCTGGCGCGTCTCTCCTCATCCCAAGGTGAAACCACCGAGCGCTGTGGTCTATGGCGTGGCTTTGCGCGACAATGGCCACCTCGTCAGCGCCAGCTCCAGTGGCCTGGCCGAAATCTGGACTATCAAGTAAGGACCAAAAGGCCCATGAGTCAGCAAGTTAACGATCGTCTCGAGACCCTGGAAAGCCGTCTCGCCTATGCCGAATACACGGTGGAGCAGCTCAACGAAGAGGTCACCACCCAGGGCCGTGAACTCGACCGGCTCAAGCATCAGATCCAGCTACTGGTAGACAAGCTGCAGAGCGTGCAGCCGAGCCAGATAGCCAGCATGGCCGAAGAGACGCCGCCGCCGCACTACTGAGTGCACCGCCATAAAAAAACCCGCACGCAGCGGGTTTTTTCATCTTGCCAGTCGGCAGATCAGTGGTGATGGCCCTTGCCACCGCAACCACCGCCGCCACAGCAACCGCCATGACCCTGCTCGTCGCCGTGGTCGTGACCGTGATCGTGGCCGTGACCGCCGCAGCAACCGCCGTGGTCATGGTCGTGATCGTGACCGTGGTCATGGCCATGATCGTGACCGCAGCCACCGGCACCGTGCACGTGGCCGTGAGCCAGCTCTTCGGCGGTCGCGGCACGCACGTCCTTGATCTCGACCTTGAAGCCCAGGGTCACACCGGCCAGCGGATGGTTGCCATCCACCTTGATGAACTCTTCGGAGACTTCGATGACGGTCACCGGACGGTGGCCATCGTCGGTCTCAGCCACAAAAGTATCCCCTTCAGACACTTCCATGCCATCGAACAGCTCGCCGGGCACTTCTTGCACCAGGTTCTCGTCATACTCGCCATAGGCCTGGCTCGGCGTCAGGGTGACGTCGAACGCCTCGCCCACACTGCGGCCTTCCAGCTCGGCTTCGAGGCCGGAGACCAGATAACGGGTACCGTGCAGATACACCAGAGGCTCTTTACCGACAGTGGTGTCGATGACTTCACCGTGTTCGTCGGTGACCGTGTATTCCAGCGTAACCACGCTCAGGGGAGCTACTTTCATGTCAGGGATCCTGCGGATAGAAAAAAACGGGCCCAGAATACCTTAAAAAGGTGGCCAAGCATATGATCTGCCCCGCTCCGCCATGCTGAAAAAGTCAGCAGTCCAGAACGAGCCTTGCCCTACCCCGGGTATTATCAAGAGGCCCCTCACTGGAGACGAAACACCTTTATCAGCGGTTCAGCCTCCCGGATGACCCGGTCCACCCAGGCCATCCGGCGGTAGGTCATTCGGGACGAAAGACGCCTATGACCTGTTCGGCCTCGCGGGTCGCCTTGTCCACCTCGGCCAGGGTCTGCACCTGGGTATCCCCGCAGTCGACACAGGTCACCTTCTCGACTCCATGCTCCATATACAGCATCATGGTGTCCATCTTGCCGCACGCCGGGCAAACCGCACCGGCAATGAAGCGCTTTTTACGTCTGGTTTCCATTTTTGTTACCTCCAGGCAGCATCATATCAGGGTTTTTACATGCATCACGCCATCGAATATCAGCATTTTTCTACTCCTTGCCTGCAGGTCGGCCCCCGCAAACGCTCCCCCCTGGGTCAGCTGCTGCGCGTCACCCGAGGTGCGGCGCTGCTGAGACTCGGCTCCCATGAGCTGTTGCTGACGGCGGGCAGCCACTTCTGGCTGTGCGCCGATGCCCTCGCCGCCTTCTCTCCCCTGGCGGGTTGTCAGCATGATTTGCTGACCTGCTCGGTGCGGGTGGCGCAACCGGCCCAGGCTGGCTGGTTGCAACCCACCCCGCTGATGGACGCCCTGCTGGACAGTCTGGCCAGCTGGTCCAGGCCCCGTGACTGGCAAGAGGCCTATGGCCACCGGCTGCGGGTCATCGGGGACGAGTTGCAGGCGTGTGCCATCCTGGCGCAGACAGATCAGCCGCTGCAGGCCGCCTGGCGCGCCCTGACCGGTCAGTCTGAGGGCAGCACCGCGGCCTGGCAGGCTTGCCTCGCCCAGCGGGGTATCGAGGATCCCGCCCTGGCAGCAGATGCGCTCGGTGCCCAGTGGCAGCTGCTGCAGGGGGTACGCCTGCTCAGAAGTGGCAGCAAGCCGGCCCAGGTCGTGGCAAAGCTCGGCTACCGGGATGAACAGGCCCTGGCGCAGGCGTGCCAGCACTGGCTCTGGCTGACGCTGGAGGCGGTGGCCTCCGCCCAGTGAACCGGACGAGAAAATAAATGAGGGTGGCAGGGTCCAGTTTTACGACTCGCGGTCGCTAATAACCGTTAATAACAACGGCATCATCCTGGTCACCACCCTCTATGCTGAACACCAGATTGACCGTCACCGATTAGATCAACAGGACATCCGCCATGACGAGCAAGGCCAACCAATCCCAGGGCATGTTGCTGTTTCACCTCTCAGCCAGGCAATCCTTCGCCATCGGCACCCTCAAGGTGAAGGAGATAGTCCCCTACACCCAGCTCACCGCCTTGCCCCATTCGCACCCGACCGTGCTCGGGGCGGCCAGCATGCGGGGCACCACCATCCCCGTGATCGACATGGCGATGGCGGTGGGCTATCGCCCCATCAGCCGGGAGGAGATGCCCAGCTGCTTCATCATCATCACGGATTGCCGCCGCACCCTGGTGGGCTTCCTGGTGCGCGGCATCGACAAGATCACCGAGTGCAACTGGCGTGACATCGAGCCGCCTCCCCCTTCCCTCGGTCAGAACGTCTTCGTCACCGGGGTGACCAAGGTGGGGGATCAGCTGATCCAGCTGCTGGACGTGGAGCTGATCCTGTCCCGGGTCTATCCGGACGATCCCAGCCACCTCTACCCCGTGCTGACCGATGTGCAGCGCGAGCGGCTCAAGCCGATGCGGATCCTGCTGGTGGACGACTCCTCCGTCGCCCGCCGCCAGCTGATGGCGGCCCTCGATTACATCAACATTCCCTACGAGGTGTGCACCAACGGGCGCGACGCCCTTAGCCTGATGCAGGCCAGGGTCGCTCAGGGCAGCCGGATCGACATCCTGGTAAGCGACATCGAGATGCCGGGGCTGGACGGCTACGAGCTGGCCTTCGAGGTACAGAGCGATCCCAGACTGGCGGAGGCTTACATCATCCTGCACACCTCCCTCTCCAGCGAGATCAGCGTGGAGCGTGCCCATCAGGTCGGCGCCCACGAGGCGCTGACCAAGTTTGAAGCCAACGAGCTGATCCAGGCGATGCTGCGCGGCGCCGAACACCACGATCGCCTGCCCGCCTGACACCGCGGCGGGCCATGGGCCCGCCGCCTGTTTCCTCTTCTCCCCGAGTTGTTGCATGCTGACAGAAAGCCACTTCCACGCCCCCTGGTGGGCTCGCAATGCCCACCTGCAAACCATCTTGCCGAAGTGGCTGCGCCGCTCGCCGGCACGCTTCACCCCGGAACGGTTCGAACTCGCGGATGGAGACTTCGTCGATCTCGCCTGGAGTGGGGCCATCAGCCCGGATGAGCGGCCGCTGCTGGTGCTGTTTCACGGCCTGGAGGGCAGCATTCACTCCCACTATGCCAAGGGACTGTTTGCCCATCTGCAGCGGCAAGGGAACGACGCCGTGTTGATGCATTTTCGGGGGTGCAGCGGCGAGCCGAACCGGCTGCTGCGAGCCTACCACTCCGGCGCCATCGAGGATGCAGAGGCGGTGATCGCCGAGCTGGGTCGCCGTTTTCCCGGCAAGCCACTGATCGCCATCGGTTATTCTCTGGGGGGCAACATGCTGGTCAATCTGCTGGCGCGGGCTTGTCCGGATGAACTCACCGCCGCCGTGGTGATCTCGGCCCCCCTGCAACTGGCGAGCTGCGCCGACAGGGTCAATCAGGGATTCTCACGGGTGTATCAAAGCTACCTGCTGCGCACCATGCGAGCCAATCTGCAGAGCAAGATCCGCCATCAAGCCGCAGCCCAGTCCCGCTGGCAACCGGAGCAGGTCGACCGTATCGCCACCCTGCGCGACTTTGACGAGCAGGTCACGGCCCCGCTCCATGGCTTCGACAGCGCCGATCACTACTATCAGACCTGCTCCGGCCTTGGCCTGCTGGCGCGCATCCCCATCCCGACCCTGGTGATCCATGCCGCCGACGACCCCTTCATGACGCAGGCCGTGATCCCCACACCGGAACAGCTTTCCCCCCTGGTGCGCTACGAGCTGAGCCGGTGCGGTGGCCACGTGGGTTTCCTGCACGGTACCCCTTGGCGCCCCCGCTTCTGGCTGGAGGAGCGGATCAGCCAATGGCTGCGGGAGCAGACTCAGGATGCGAGTCGGTAGCCGTTGCGCCCCTCTTCCTTGGCCTGGTAGAGAGCACCATCGACCCGCTCGAGCAACATGACCAGGCTCTCTTCCTGACGCCATTGGGCAAACCCCTGGCTCAGGGTGAGATGGGGAGCCACATCTGAACCTTCGTGGGGCAACGCCCTGGTGGCCAGGGTAGAACGAATACGCTGCGCAACCCGTTCACCGGCGGCCAGATTTGTCTCCTGCAGCAACACCACGAACTCCTCACCACCATAGCGGGCCACCAGATCGCCGGGTTCGCGCACGCTCTCCTCCAGACATTCGGCCACCAGGATCAGGCACTCATCCCCCGCCTGATGACCGTAGCGGTCGTTGTATCGCTTGAAAAAATCCACATCCAGCAGGATCACCGTGAGCGGCACCTCCAGCGTTGTGCCCTGTGCGATGGCGTGCTTGCAGACCCGATCGAAATGACGGCGGTTGGCAAGCCCGGTCAGGGGATCCCGATGGGCCATGGCATCCATCTTGCGCGCCAGCACAGGTTGTCATACTCGCGCGACACCGCCAGCTCGAACCAGCGGTTGAGCATCCGCCGCCCCGTCTCCAGGATGATCAGCAAGCCCCCGACCGCCAGCCAGTGCACGGTGACGGAGGCACCATCACCCAGTGCTCCTCGAACAGCAGAAAGATCAGAGGCGGGGCACTCAGGCTATAGAAGACACGCCACTCGCAGTAGAAGGCGATCAGGGCCGTCAGCAGCAACAGGCTGACGATGTTGAATGCCAGGCTGAATCCCACGCTGAACTCGATGGGGGCAAGGGAATAGGCCATCAGAACCCAGGCCAGTCCCCACAACATGGCACAACCCCAAAGCCAGGGCTGCCATCGCGATGCTCCCTGGCGAGAGCACCAGCGCCAGACCAGGGGAGTCAGCACGCTGGCCAGGATCACCAGGCCTATCTGCCACTCATACCCCCAGGTACCCCCTGGGCAGTCCAGCGATCGCCACCTGCCGGACATCCTGATACATATAGAAGCGAGCCAGCAGATAGAGGATCGCCAGCTGGCTGATGGCCCAGAACCAGCGCAACCCCGCGCTCAGGGCGTGCCGACGCGCATCCTGAAGATGCTGGTCGACGTGACTGGTTGGGTGACGCTGTTCAACTGATGCCATGGAAACCCTCGCTCAGGTCCAGATAAACTCCTTGCGCTTGCCGGTCAGACACCGACAATATCCGCATCGCTATGACTGAAGATGAAATCATGATTATCCCTTGGCAAGAACTGGATCCAGATACCCTCAACAACCTGCTCGAGCATTTCGTGCTGCAAGAAGGCACCGAATACGGCGAGCAGGATGTCAGCCTGGCCGACAAGGTCGAGGAGGTCAGACAGCAATTACTACAAGGTAGTGCCGTGCTGGTCTACAGCGAGTTGCATGAAAGTGTCAACGTCGTGCCAAAGACGCATTTGAGCAATGCGCCCGCCGACGATCTCCGGCAGGATTGATCCACGATCTGAACGGCGTCAGGCTCAGCCACCCCGGGGTACAGGCGGGAGAATGCCACGCCGGAGAATGCGGTCACCTCATCCGCAGTCTGACGCGCTTCACACACAGTTATGTTATGCCCCCATTCGGCAATGTCAGCCCCGCCAGGGCGCCTGCACATGGAGGGCGACGGGGATCATGGTACAGCCGGGTCATGAAGGCGCACTTGACCGCACTTTGAACCTGCCCTTATAACGGAACTCCCAAGGAAGAGAGAATTCTATGTCGGCCAAGCATCCCATCATTGCGGTTACCGGTTCGTCCGGTGCCGGCACCTCCACCTCCACCAACGCCTTCCGCTCCATGTTCCACCAGCTCGGATACAAGGCAGCCGTGGTCGAGGGGGACAGTTTTCACCGCTATACCCGGCCCGAGATGGACGTGGCGATCCGCAAGGCGCGCGAGCAGGGGCGCCACATCAGCTACTTCGGCCCGGAGGCCAACGACTTCGGTCTGCTGGAATCCTTCTTCCAGGAGTACGGCCAGAGCGGCAGCGGCCAGTACAGACGCTACCTGCACAGCTTCGACGAGGCGGTCCCCTTCAACCAGATGCCGGGCACCTTCACCCCCTGGCAGGCGTTGCCGGGGGAGACAGACCTGCTGTTCTACGAAGGGCTGCACGGCGGCGTGGTGACCGGTGAACACAATGTGGCGCGGCACGTGGACTTTCTCATCGGCGTGGTGCCCATCGTCAACCTGGAGTGGATCCAGAAGCTCATTCGCGATACCTCTGAGCGCGGCCACTCCCGGGAGGCGGTGACCGACTCCATCGTCCGCTCCATGGATGACTACATCAACTTCATCACCCCGCAGTTCTCCCGCACCCACATCAACTTCCAGCGCGTGCCGACGGTGGATACCTCCAACCCCTTCAGCGCCAAGGTGATACCCAGCCTGGACGAGAGTATGCTGGTGATCCGGTTTCGGGGCATCAAGCAGGTGGACTTCCCCTACCTGCTGTCGATGATCGACGGGGCCTTCATGTCCAGAATGAACACCATAGTGGTGCCGGGGGGCAAGATGGGTTTCGCGATGGAGCTGATCCTGCGCCCCCTGATCCAGCAACTGTTAGAAACCGGCAAGATTACCTGAGCCAAGGAGCTTATGATGCGCGGTGCACTTCTCTCATTCACACTCGCAGCCCTGCTGGGCGGTTGCAGCGCGGGCCCTGCCGCCCCCACTGTCGAGACGGGGACCATGGTGGTACGCCCGGCAGACAACTGGCCCTACGGGGCGACGCCACGCTATGCGCTGGCAGAGCAGTTCCAGTACGCAGGCAACAGCGCATCAAGCTGGCTGGAGCCGGTGCAACGAGCCGTCACCCAGACGCTCGATGGCAAGGGTTGGCGCAGTGTGCCCCTGGATGAAGCCGACGTCTGGGTCGCCATCGGAGTGGCAGGCAGCCAGGACATGAGTGATGGGGAGATATTTTCCCGCCTCGGCATGACCCCAGGCCTGAATGCCGCCGCTGATGCGCGCAAGGGCACCCTGGCCATACTGCTGATCGACAGGCGCACCCAGCAAAGTGTCTGGAGCAGTGCCATCCAGCTCGCCAGCGACGTGCCCATCGCCGAGGATGCCCGCAGCCAGCTGAGCCAGCAGCTTGCCGCCCAGTTGCTGGGTTCCCTGCCCGCCCAGTGACCCTTACCCATAACAAAACGGCCTGCTTCAAGCAGGCCGTTTTGCATACACGCCGTTGCCACGGCATGGCGATTACTTCAGCTCGCAGGTCAGCTGGGTCACGCCACTCTTGATCAGGGTGGCCTGCTTGCCCTGTTGGGAGAAGGTGGTCACCCCATCGGAATAGCTGGCGGTCTCTTTGGGCGACTCGATGCGACCCAGCTTGTAATACACCCCGGCATAAGGGAACTGCACCATGTCGGCCTGGGCATCATAGGTGATGGCCAACAACTCTTCCCCGCATTGATACTGACTGTATTGATACTGGGTGGGCTGCGGCATGCTGCAGGCGGCCAGTCCGAACAGGGGAAGCAACATCATCATTTTTTTCATCGCACTTTCCTTATGTCATGGCGTTATCTACGGGACAAACTACAACTATCAAGCTTCAAGAATTTGATAACTATGGGTAATTTCTACCGCTTTTTCCAACATCAGGGACACTGAACAGTACTTTTCCATCGACAAGTCGACCGCGCGGGCCACCTGTTTCTCGGCCAAGCCCTTGCCGGTCACGACGAACTTGAGGTGGATCTTCTCGAACACCCGAGGCACCGAGTCGGCACGCTCCCCTTCCAGCTCCACATGGCAGGCGGTCACGCTCTGGCGCGCCTTCTCCAGAATGGAGACCACGTCGATGGAGCTGCACCCACCGACAGCCAGCAGGATCATCTCCATCGGGCTGGCACCTTCGCCCGGGTTGGCGCCGTCCAGCGTCACCTGATGACCGGACTCGCTCTCGCCCACAAACTTCATGCCTTCCACCCAGCTGACCTTGGCTTTCATCTCACTTTTCCTCTCAATGACGACGGTTCTGACGCCCATAGCATACCTCAAGCAGGGGTCGAGTGGCACATGCCCATCACCTTGCGCCACCCCCTGCTTCATGACCGTCTCACCCGGCACCGCGACTTGTTCCGAAACCACGGCAGACCCTGAAGGAAATAGATCGAAATCAACATCTCTCCCCCCCTTCTTGCCTAGAATGGCCCGAATGGCGCAGCAGATCGATGCACACAGATGGACAGCAAAGTCCCAAAGCCTTGTCAGCACAGACAAAGGCTCTTATTCTACTGCGACCAAAGACTAAGGAATGGCAAGCTTGGCAACTTGCCTGGACGCACAGTCCATAAAAATGACACTACAGAGGAAGTCTCATGATCATTGGCAAACCGCAAAGCGATCCCACCCTCGAGTGGTTCTTGTCGCATTGCCACATTCATAAGTATCCCGCCAAGAGCACCCTTATTCATGCCGGTGAAAAAGCGGAAACCCTCTACTACATCGTCAAGGGTACCGTCGCCGTCCTGATCAAGGATGACGAGGGCAAGGAGATGATCCTCTCCTACTTGAATCAGGGGGATTTCCTGGGCGAGATGGGAATGTTCGAAGAGAACGAGAATCCGGAGCGTTCCGCCTGGGTACGTGCCAAAGGTGCCTGTGAAGTCGCCGAGATCTCCTACAAGAAGTTCCGCCAGCTGATCCAGGTCAACCCGGACATTCTGTTGCGCCTCTCCGGCCAGATGGCCAAGCGCCTGCAGCACACCAGCCAGAAGGTCGGCAACCTCGCCTTCCTGGACGTGACCGGCCGGATTGCCCAGACCCTGCTGAACCTGGCCAAGCAGCCGGACGCCATGACCCACCCGGATGGCATGCAGATCAAGATCACCCGTCAGGAGATCGGCCAGATCGTCGGCTGCTCTCGCGAAACCGTCGGCCGCATCCTCAAGATGCTGGAAGAGCAAGAGCTCATCTCCGCCCACGGCAAGACCATAGTGGTGTTTGGCACCCGCTGACCGGGTTCCCTGACGGCTCAGCACAGGGCCGTTGGATAAAAAAGGCTGCCACGGCAGCCTTTTCTGATCGTCTCCCCTATAATCCCGCACGCCCTTCCCCGGCCTCAACCAAGCGAGTGTGTATGCATCTTCAATGTCCCCTGTGCCGCAGCCCCCTGCATCTTCATGAAGCCTCCCGCGGGGTCTATTGCGACAACAAGCACCATTTCGATCCGGCTCCGGAAGGTTATCTGGATCTCATTCCGGGCAAGAAGGATCCCAAGGACAGCGACAGCCGGGCCCTGCTGCGTGCCAAGCGCCGCTTCCTGGAGCAGGGACACCAGCTGCCCCTGGTGGAGGCCATGACAACCCTGCTGGCGCCGCTCGGCGAGCGCGAGCTGATCCATCTCGGCTGTGGTGAGGGGTACTACTGCCGCGCCCTGGCAGAACGCCTGCCGGGCTGGCAGTTTGGCGGCATCGATCTGGCCAAGAACGCCATCTTCGCCGCCAACAAGGCGCAACCCGACGGCCATTTCGTCATCGCCGATCCGGCCAAGGCACCGCTGCTGGCCGGCTCCGCCCAGGTGCTGCTGGTCAACGATCTCAAGATCAAGACAGAGCTGCTGGTCAGCCTGCTGACGCCGGGTGGCTACCTGCTCCACCTGCAACCCGGTCCGCGCCACCAGTGGCAACTGAGAGTCAGCCTCAACCCGGTGAGCATGGAGCACCCCCTCAGCTGGCCAGCCCTGGCCGGGCTAGTCCCCGTTGAGCGGCAACGCTGCCAGTTCTCCATGACCATGGATCAGGCTCTGCGCGCCCACGTGCTGGAAACCAGTCGCCTCGGCTGGCGTGCCGGCGGTGAGCAACGTCACGCCTTCACCCACCAGGGGCCGGACGAGCTGGAGCAGGATCTGCTGTTGAGCCTGTGGCAAAAACCCCTCTGAACCCCATGAAAAAAGGCCCGTACGGGCCTTTTTTTTATTGGCGTCTCTTACTCGAGAGGACGTCCGTTGACGGTGAAGGAGAGATCCGCCTCCGGTGCCGAGATGGGCCTCTGAACCAGGGTCTGGGCGGCGCAGATCACGGCGGCGTCCAATGGCTCGCTGGCCGTGGGCACGTTGACATGGAACTTGTTCATCACGTTGGCGTTCAGGCGATGATTGGCCAGCCGGAAGTGCAGCAGGCCTTCGCGGGTCTCCACCTGCAGTTGGCAATCCCCTGTCCCGGGCCGCTCGCCGTCATCACCATAGCTGAAGCCGTAGGCACCGTGCAGGGCCGGATAGAGGTAGCTCGGCAACAGCCCGCGAGGGTCGTAATACCCCACCAGGGTGGTCACCGGCACGCCGAATGCCTGCGGCTTGCGCGGAGTCCGTGGATCCACCACAGGCCCTTCGTTCCAGCGGCTGCCGTCCGAGGTGTAGCTCTTCTTGAAGCCACGGGAAACGGTGATCTGCTGGCCATTGACGAAGAGGGTGCTGTTGTAGCTGGCAGCGTGATCCACGGTCAGGATGCGCCCCGCATTCCCGGCTGCGGCTGGCGGCGCCTGGATGTTGCGCGTCCAGTTGCCATCCCACATGGCTACCTTGACCAGATCATATTCCGTCAGCAGGGCCGCCAGCTTTGCCTCGCTCAGATCGTTGATGGGCGCGCTGATCTGCTCCAGCTGCTCCACCCTGTGCTGGTAGGGCAGCATGGTGGCGGTGGCGGCATCCCACTTGCTAAACCCGGTCGGGGAAGCGGCATCGAACACCGCCTTGCTCTCGAGGAAGCGCTGGATGATGGCGGCCGAGTTCGGGGTATAGAGGGTGAAACGGTTGAAGCCGGAAAAGGGCGAGCCACCCGCCATGGCATCAAAACCGAACGAGTGGCCCTCGAAAGGTGCCTGGCACTGGCCGTCGAGACAGGCACTCTGACCGCTGCGGCTGGCGCCGAAGTTGGGGATGAAGCGATTGCGGTCCCCATCCCAGCCCCAGCTCGAATTGACCGCCTCCGCGCTGCGGTGTACGGATCCCAGGAAGCCGCCGACATAATGACCGAGACCATAGTTGTGGCCCACCTCGTGGCTGAATTCGTTGCCAAGGGAGTTGTCGAGCGTGACGATCCCGCCCCCGCCCGAGCCGCCGTGCACCTGGACCCCGTTGGCGTACTTGCCACGGCTGTTATGAGCCGCCAACTGGGCCACCACATAGGGATGGCTGCTCTCCCCCTCGCCGGCCGTGCTGTTGATGCCGTAGTTCGCGTTGTCTATCCCGTGGGAGATCAGCTCCTTGCCGATACGCTGGCGCATGGTGCCGGTGTGCCAGCCCCCCTCGCTCGGGTCAAAGTCGGTGAGCAGGGTGCCGTTTGGCAGCATCACCTCCGGCAGCGACAGGGGGGCATACTGGCTGACGATCAGCCGGCTGGTGGGCACCGTCTGGAAATATTCCCGGTGGGCCTCGGACTCCCTGGCGAAGGCAAACTGATTGCGGGGCGTGGTCAGCATGCCGATGTCGATGGTGTGGATGAGCAGCTCGCTCGGGGCCCCAACCTGCAGATCCACCAGTTCACCGCTCTGCGTCCCCTGACTCAATTGCAGGCTCAGGCCAGGCTGGATCCAGTCGGCTGGCAGCACGGCGCTCCAGGCGTCGGTCGCATAGCGGATGCCGTTGTTCTCGAGCTCCCCGTCCCTGATCCACTGGCCATTGACGAACTTGAACTGCAACGTCTGACCACGGGAGAGCGTCACCTGACGGCCACTGTAGCGCACCGTCGAGTTGTAGCCCGCATTGGAGCTTGCACGTACCATCTTGCCCTCCAGGGCGGCCCCCTCTGGCAGATAGATATCCCTGACCCAGCGGCCATCGGCGGTCTGCACCTCCACCAGTGCATGCTGCCCCAGGCGATCGCTCAGCAGGGCTGCCGTGGTGTCATTCAGCAGGGCCAGCTCGGCGCTGCTGCTGATGATAGTGGTGGTTCCCGCTCCCGGGGTGAAGTCGACCCCCTCCTCCGGCGAGCCATCGAGATAATAGGCCGTCTTCGGCAACTGCTCAGGCGGGTTGAGGGTGAGCGCCCCGAGCGTCTGCCCGGCGTCGTCTCGCGCCGTCACCGTCATCGGCACGCCGGTCTCGGCTTTCAGCGGCCTGACCAGCAGCAGGCTCTTGCGCAAGGCAGTCAACCTGGGCTGGCTGTCCCCCTCGGCGACATGGGCCGGCAGGATCTGGCTCTGGGCAAACTGGACCTGCGCCGCCAGCGTGCCTTGCAGATCGTTGGTCGGGGCCTGGGTATTGAAGGGCAAGGAGGGGGGAACCTGGACGGCGGCCAACAGGGGGCCACTCGCCAGGGCAGCCATGATCAGGCTGGCTAACGGTGTTTTTTTCATTGTTATGGTTCTCGTTGTGATGGGCATGTCCACATGCCCTGCTGTTGGAAGCCTGAAAGACGATCGGCACATCCGTCCACTGCACGTGACAGGGGCGGCCAGGCTAGTGCCGGGGCCGCCCCAGAGACGCTTACCGACTCGGCGTCGTCCCCTCGCGCACCCCGGGATCCCCCGCTGCGATGCGGGCATTCAGGGTCTGGTGGATAGTCCGCCACTGGGATGCGAAGAAGATCCCCTCCTGACGACCGGCGGTCATGAGGTTGCTGTTGCGATAGGGATCCGTGTTACCCGTGTGCCATAGCCCCAGGTTATGGCCCAGCTCGTGGGACAGGGTCAGAGACTGACCCAGCTCGGTGGCGTTGCCTGGGCAGGCCGCGCGATAACCCGCCCGGGGGGGCGCGTCGTCCGGCCCTATCCCCATGGACGAACCGGCCCCGGAGCCGCTGCAGGCTCGCGCCGGATCCTTGTAACTGCGGATCACATAGAGGTTGGAGAAGACCTGTCCCCGGTTCGGGATCCAGCCCTCATCGAAGGGCGCCTCCCGCTCGGAGCGATCCGCCTCGTAGGATTCGCCGTCACCGTCCCGGTCCCACTCGTGCACCAGAACGCCGTTGTCGATCCAGCTGAGCTGGAGGTTGTAAGGGGCGTAGCGGCGAGTGATATCGCGCTGGATCAACACGCCATCGTCCCACAGATGGGTCTGGGTCTCCCCCGGATAGGCGATGTAGCTGTAAGAGAGGGTCACCGCCTTGGGGGCAGTGATGACGAGGCGCACGAGATCGACCCACTCGCCGTTGGCCAGGATCGCCAGGTTGGTCTCCCCGGCCTGCAGCCCGCTCAGCACCAGCCGATCTTCACCATCCCCCGGCTGGACCTGGAGTGTCGCCAGAGCCGGATCCGTGATGACATAGCTCAACGCCTGAGCTTCGGCCCCCGGTAACCTGCGGACATGGAGTACCTCCCCGCCGCCGGCGCTGCTCAACAACTTTTCTTTGAGAGGGCGGCTCAGGCCGGGGTCGAACGCCAGCCGGTTGGCAGGATCCGGCAGTACCTGGGCATGAGGATAGAGTGCCTGCTCCTGCACCCCTTCGGCGCCAAGCCAGAACTGGCCCGCCTCATTACGCTTGAAACCCTGCCTGTCGCTACCGGCCAGATAGCGCAGGGTGAACTGGTAGTCCCGATCCGCCAGCACAGGGATGGGGGCACTGGGGGTGAAGGTGGTGCCACCGCTGAACGTCAGGGGACCGTCATAGAGCACCTCGCCACTGTCAGGATCCCTCAACAGGAGTGCGAACTGACGGTTGTTGCCACCCCAGTATCCCTCCTTCACCTGGAATGTGCGAATGGACAGCCTCTCTCCCAGCAGCGGCAGGCTGTCTCCATTGATACGGAAGGGGCGGCTCAGCGCGTCGCCAACCACCATGAAGAGAGTGTCGTTGATGACGGGACCCTCATCCCAGAGCGTCCCCAGCACAAGCACCCTGGCGGGCAACTCGCGCGCTGGATCATAAATGGTCACCGGCAACGAGAAGGTGGTGGTGATGCTCCCCCACCCCTTGAAACCATCCTCCGCGGGCAGACCATCGTCCTTGACCTGGTACTGGGCCACATAGCTGCCCGGCACCTGGGTATTGACCGTGCTTTTCTGGCTGATGCGAGCCGTGAGATCGCCATCCTCGGCATCCCAGGCCGTCAGCAGGGGGGAAAAGGTCGCCCCCAGTGGCAGCATCTGGGCAAAATTGTTGACCAGCCCCTCCTGGCTGTAGATCTGGGGCGCGCTGTTGTCCTTGCGAAATGCCCCCGTGGTACTGCTCTGCTGGGCCATCGCCAACGGCGCAAGCAGCACCCAGCCGAGCAGGGGAACACTCGCCCGCAACAGGGTGTGATGATTCTTCATGGGGTCTGTCCTTCATAGGGAATAAATGCTGAGGCATTCTTGTTGCGATTGCAGGGCCGTTGACCCTGTCAGTGAAAAAGGGTGAGAAGGGATGGGGCCAGGCCCCATCCCGGATGGCTTGTCAGTTACAGCTGGCCACCCCCTGATCCACCCAGACCGCGGCCTTGCCGGGTTCATCGCCCTTGGTCCAGTACTGGGCCTTCCACTTGCGCCCGTTGTGGTTGGTGAAGTCACCGGCGTTGTAGGCCACACCCGCGTTCCAGCCGAGCTGCACCGGGCTTATCAGCTTCCACTGATCCGCCGTCTGGCTTGGCTCGTTGCCCTGGGTCCAGTACTTGGCCTGCCACACCAGCTGGTTGTGGCTCACCTTGGTCTCGGCGTTGTAGACGGTGCTGGCGTTCCAGGCCGGCCAGTTGGCCGCCTCCGGATCGCTTGCCTCACAACCGCCACCGGTGCTGACCGGCTTGACGGTGAGGCGGGTAGCGGCACTGGCGTCAAGGGAACCGTCTGTGACCACCAGGGTCAGGTCATAAGCGGTGTCGCTGGTGACGCTCGGGCCCGTGACCACCAGGGTGGCACTGTCCTGGCCGGTGGCGGTAAGACCCGCTGGCAGGCTCCACTGATAGCTCAGGGTGTCACCGTTCGGATCGGATGCCGTGGCCTGGATGGTCACCTGCTTGCCGGACTCGACGCTGGCACTGGCCGGGACGCTGACCACGGGCGGCAGGTTGGGCTGCGGCGCCTTGTTGGTCACCACCACCTGATCCTTGGCGGTGAGGCCCTGATCGTCGGTGACGGTCAGCTCGAACACCAGGTTGACGTCGGCACTGACGGCGTCCAGCACCACGCGGGCCTTGGCCTGGGTGGCATCGAGCAGGCTGGCCTGGGGGCCAGAGACCTGCTTCCAGCTGTGGGTCAGCACCCCGTTTTCCGGATCATGGGAGGCGGAGCCGTTGAGAGTCACCTCGGTCGGGCCGGTGACACTCAGATCGCTGCCGGCATTGGCCAGTGGCGGCTTGTTCGCCGGCGGCAGGGTGCCCTCGCCATGGCCCAATCCCTCGTGCATAGCGTTGAGGATGTCGCCGTTGTCCGCATCTATCTCCCAGGCGAACAGGCCGCCGAGCTGGTTCGCCAGCACGTACTGCCCCTTGGCCTTGACCGAGCGATCGTTGTCGAAGCTGATGAGATCCCCGCTGCTGGCCTTGAACACATAGGGGGCCTCGGCCACCTCGTCATAGCCCTGCTCCCAGCCAGCGCCCATGCGGTTGTTGACGATGTCGCGGTAATCCACCACGCCGTTCTCCCAGGTGCCGGTTACCGGCCCGGTGGCGGTGCCGGTGAAGGGGTTGCCAGCCTGGTAGCCGTTCACCCCGGTCCAGCCACGACCATACATGGCGGCGCCGACCACTATCTTGCCCGGCGTCACACCCTGATCCAGCAGTGCCCTGACGCCCTTGTCGGTGGTGTACTTGGTGGCCGGATCCCAGCTGGATGCAAAGAGGTTGGTCTGGTGGGCCAGGTTGTTCAGGTCGAAGGCGCCACTGAAGTCGTAGCTCATCAGGAAGATGTGGTCCATGTACTGCTGGGCCGCCTGATAATCCACCTTGGCAATCTTGTCACCGCCGGCGCTGATGGCCGAAGTGAGCTCATACTGGCGCCCAGTCTCGGCCTCCAGTTCGTCGAGCATGGCGCGCAGCTCCTGCATCAGCACCACATAGGTGGCGCCATCGCTCGGGTTGCCCAGGCTGGGGTTGGCGCCCTGGCCGCCCGGGAACTCCCAGTCGATATCCACGCCGTCGAAGAACTTCCAGGTCTGCAGGAACTCCTTGACCGAGGCGACGAAGGTGTCGCGCTTGGTCTTGTCCCCCAGGAAGTAGAAGGGATCGGAGAGGGTCCACCCCCCGACCGAGGGCAGGATCTTGAGGTCAGGACGGGCCTGCTTGAGCGCCATCAGGTTGCCGAAGTTGCCCTTGTAGGGCTCATCCCAGGCGCTGAGGTTGCCCTGAGACATCTGGATCGCCGCCCAGGGATCGTGGATGGAGACCTTGAAGTCCTCGCGACCGGCACAGGAGCGCTGCAGCGCCTCGAAGCTGCCGGAGATCTCTTTGAGGCTGTCGTTGATGCCGTTGCCGCCGCAGATGGGGGTGAAGCCATAGAGGATGTGAGTCAGGTTCTGGGCCGGGATCTTGTCGACGGTGAACTTGCGACCATAGACCCCCCATTCCACGTAGTAGGCACCCACCACCTTGCCGGACTTGTTGGCGTAAGGCTTGTTGTTCTCTTGCAGCGGTGCATTGAGCGGCGCCAGATGGCTGCCGTCGGTATCGGCGACCACCAGTTCCTTCTTGTCGGAGAGCGTGCAGCCGTCGGCGTTGCACAGGGCCACCTGCATCTGGTAGCGCCCTCCCTTGGTCACCTTGAAGTTGGCGGTACCCGCAGCGGAAGCCGGACCTGACCACACCTCATTGCCATCGAGCAGCACCTTGGCGGTCTGACCCACGTCGCCGGACCAGAGGTTCCAGGTCACGCTGACCGGGGCACCATCCTTGTGGACGGTCACCAGCTGGTTGTAGGCCGAGGCGGATTGATTGACTTCGACGATGGCGAACTTGGTGGGGCCCGAGCCTATGGTGGGTTTGCCCGGGGCAGCGGCGAAGGCGGAGGTAGCACAGAGCCCCCCGACAAGGAGCGCCAGCAGGGAAAGTCTTGGACTTAACATATTTGAACTTCCTTATTTCGTTATTGGAATTAACAACGAAAAAGGCAACGCAACCTGACAGGTAACGCAGACATCATCGCAACCATGGCTTGGCCCATGGACGATACAACCTGTGGTGGCCCCGCTATCCTAGGCACTTTGACCCTTAGACCGGAGGCTTTGCGTCCCGGACTTTCATCCGGTTTGCCTTTTTGCACAACTTGATTTGCGACAAAAATAATCGCCGAATGACTATAGGTGGGAGCAGGAAGGGATGCTACCTAGTAAAAATGACAGCAAACAGGACTCACTTTTCGCAATTGTTCGCGAACATGTCGGCAAGCTGGCGCCAACATCGGTGATGCTGGCGCCTGATGATCATTCATGAGCGAACCTATCAATGATTGATTGTGTGAAGCCTGTCACTGTATTGGCAACAGCAGGCTGTTCATCAATGCCCGCAGCTTGAGCGGCTTGACCGGTTTGCTGACGTAGCCAAAGCCGTGATCGCGGATCTGCGTCTGCAGCTCGCTCTTGCGATCCGCGCTGATGATGATGCCGCCGATGCCATTGCCGTGGGCCAGCCGGATCATGTGCAGCGCCTGCAGTCCCGTCTTGCCATCGTCCAGGTGATAATCCGACAGCACCAGTTGCGGCAGGAAGCCGTCGCCGATGAGGGATAGCGCCTGCTCCTGGTTCTGGGCGCAGCGCACCTCGCAACCCCAGCGCCCCAGCAGGGAGGCCATGGCGATGAGGATCTCCTCCTCGTTGTCGATGCAGAGCACACGGATCCCCTCCAGCTGGCTGTCCCGCACCACGGGGGCCGCCACCTGGCTCGGCATCACGGGCCGGGTCGCGAGGTTGAGGGTGATGGCAAACACCGATCCCGCCCCCGGCCAGCTGCGCAGGGAGAGCTGGTGGCCCAGCACCTGGGAGATGCCGCGGGCGATGGCGAGCCCGAGGCCGAGCCCCTGCTCCCTCGCGGTGCGGGAGTGATCGAGGCGGGAGAATTCGTCAAAGATAGCCTCCTGCTTGTCCAGCGGGATGCCGGGGCCGTTGTCCCACACCTCGATGCGTACCTTGTCCCCCAGTCGACGGCAACCGAGCAGCACCCGACCACCGGGGTTGTAGCGAAACGCATTGGTGAGGAAGTTCTGCAGCACCCTCCGCAGCAGGCGCACGTCGCTGTAGACGGCGAGGCGGCTCTCCACCACGGAGAACTGGATCCCCCCCGCCTGGGCCAGCACCCCAAACTCGGCCTTGAGGTTGTCGAACATGTCGCGCAGGGCGAAATCGAGCTTCTTCGCCTTGAACTTGCCCGCCTCCAACCGTGAGATATCCAGCAGATCCGTGATGAGATCTTCGGTCGCCCCCAGGGCATCGTCGATGTGGCGGGCAATGCGGGCCGGCTCGTCTTCCGGCGGCAGCATCTCCAGCAGGGAGGAGGTAAACAGCTTAGCCGCGTTCAGCGGCTGGGTCAGATCGTGGCTCACCGCCGCCAGGAAACGGCTCTTGGAGTGGTTCGCCCGCTCCACCTGCTGGTTCACCAGCAGCAGTTGGCGGTTGAGCTCGGAGAGTTCATGGGTACGCTCGGCCACCCTGGCTTCCAGGTGCTCGTTCGCTTCGCGCAGCACCCGCTCCGCCGCCCGGAAGGGGGTGATGTCGGTGAAGGTCATCACGAAGCCCCCCGCCGGCATGGGATTGCCCTGCATCTCGATCACCCGGCCATCCGGCCGCTCCCGCGCCGAGACATGGGGGCTACCCCGCTTCATGAAGGCAACCCGCCGCGCCACCTGGGCCTCGATGTCTCCCGGGCCGCACAGCCCCTGCTGCGCGTTGTAGCGGATGATCTCCTCGATGGCGCGCCCCACCTGGATGAGCCCGTGCGGATAGTGGAACAGCTCGATGTAGCGCCGGTTCCAGGCCACCAGCCTGAGTTCCCGGTCCACCACCGAGATCCCCTGCCCCATGTGCTCTATGGCCCCCTGCAGCAGGCCACGGTTGAAGCGAAACACGTCGGAGGCCTCGTCCACTATGGTGGCGATCTCCTCGAGCTGCATGTTGCGCCCCTGCAGGGCAGAGGCCAGCACCAACCGGGCGGACGAAGTGCCAAACACCCCGGCCAGCAGCCGCTCGGTGTGGGCGATCAGATCGGCCGACGCCTGCATCTGGGGTGCCAGGGTGCCGCCCCGCTCGCCCGCGAAGCGGCCGAAGGCGCGCTTGACCCGGCTCGAGCCGACGAAGCGGGCCGCCAGCATCTCCAGCTCCTTGACCGAGACCCGCGCCTGATAGAGCGCCGTGGTATCGCGGCTCGGCTTGCCGACGAAGTTGGCGGCCTGCAACCGCTCGCTCACCGCCGCCCGCGATAGCAGCGAACCCGCCACGTAACCTGCGAGGTTGAGCGAGAGGCTCAGGAAGATGCACCAGGCCCCCAGGCTCAGATCGCGAAAGGCGGGCCAGTCCGGCGGCGCCAGCAGCGCCTCCAGGGGCGAGCCCGCCAGCAGGCCGCTCTCGGCCAGCAGGGTCACGAACCAGAGGCTGACCCCGAGGGAGAGCCCGAGGTAGACCCCCTTGCGATTGCCGTGCCGCCAGTAGAGGCCGAGCAGCAGGGCCGGGGCGAACTGGGCCACGGCGCCGAACGACAGGTAGCCGATGCGCGACAGGCTGGTGAGATCCCCGAGCCAGAGATAGAGCACCCAGGCCGCCAGCAGGATCAGCAGTATGGCGCCCCGGCGCACCTGCAGCAGCAGCCGCATCAGCCGTTCATCCCGCCCCTGCTGCCAGAAGCGGCGCAGCAGCACCGGCAGCACCAGATCGTTGCTGACCATGATGGCCAGAGCGATGGTGCAGACGATCACCATGCCGGTGGCCGCCGAGGTGCCGCCGAGAAACGCCAGCATCGCCATGCCGTCAAAGCCAAGGGACATGGGCAGGCTTATCACATAGGTGTCCGAGGCCATGTCGGCCCCGACCCACTGCTTGCCCGCCAGTGCCAGCGGCCAGATGAAGAGCCCCATCAGGAACAGGTAGAGCGGGAACAACCAGCGCGCCCAGTGAAGATCCTGGCCCTGGTTGTTCTCCACCACAGTCACGTGGAACTGGCGCGGCAGGCAGATGACGGCGCACATGGCCACCAGGGTATAGATGGCGAGCTCCAGCAGGCTGCCCGGCGACACCGCCACCACCGCATCGAGAAAGTCCCCGGCTACCAGGGTGCGGGCCTCGCTCGGCCTGGCAATGATGAGCCAGAGCGCGAAGCCCCCCACCGCCATGAAGGCGAGCAGCTTGACTACGGACTCGAAGGCGATGGCTACCACCATGCCGCGATGGTGCTCGGTGGCGTCCAGGTTGCGGGTGCCGAACAGTATGCTGAACAGCGCCAGCAACAGGGCGACGCCGAGGGCCAGCTCGGCCGTGTTGCCCGTGGGCCCCGCCGGTACAGAGTTGGCCATCAACAGATCCAGCCCGGTGACGATGGCCTTGAGCTGCAGCACCAGGTAGGGAAGTATCCCCATGACGGCGATCAGGGTGATCACCATGGCCAAACGCTGGGACTTGCCATAGCGGGCGGCGATGAAGTCGGCGATGGAGGTGATGTGCTCGCGCTTGGCCACCAAGATGAGGCGGGCCAGCAGGCGCCAGCCAAACAGGAACACCAGCATGGGCCCCAGATAGATGGGCACCGGCGACCAAGGGGATTCGCTGGCCTGGCCCACTGTGCCGAAGAAGGTCCAGGAGGTGCAATAGACCGCGAGCGACAGGCTGTAGAGCAGGGGTTGGCCCTTGAGGCGACGGCGCTTGCTCTTGTCAGCCACATAAGCGATGAGGAACAGCAAGCCCAGATAGGCGAGCGACAACCCGATCAGCAGCCATCCTTGGTGCATCTATATTCTTCCCTTGTTCAGATGTGTTGAGCGCCGCGCCGGCTCAGCGTGCCGACGGGCAACCGTCATTGAGTGTGCCCGCTCAGGCGGCGCCCTCATGCTCCCCGCGCAGCCGCAGGACGAAGACCGGCAGCACCACCAGCACCATGATGAAGAAAATCCCCCCACCAAGCGGCTCGAACAGCACACCGCAGATCGCCATCAGGGCGGCCACCGTCATGCCAAGGCCGAGCGCCGCATAGAGCGCCTGGGTGGGGATCTGCTGCTCGGCGGGCAGTTGGCGGGTCATGAAGCGCACGGCGCCGAGGTGACTGATGCAGAAGGTGACCCCGTGCAACAGCTGACCCAGCACCAGCACCGCCAGCTCGGTAGAGGCGCCGAGCAACACCCAGCGCACCACGCAACCGACGGCCCCCACCAGAAACAGGGTCTGGGCCCCGAAGCGGTGAAAGAAGCGTTTGTCCGCGGCAAACATGGCGATCTCCGCCACCACCCCCAGGGCCCACAGGTAGCCGATCAGGGTGCCGCTGTAGCCCGCCCCCTTCCAGTACATGGCGCTGAAGCCGTAGTAGGCGGCATGGCTGCCCTGCAACAGGGCGGTAATGAGCAGGAAGCGGCGCACCGGGGCTGACTTGAGGGTGACGAGCAGGGAGGCCCGGGCCCGCTCCCCCTTGAGCTCCTGGGGCACCGGCCGCAGCGGCAGCGCGCTCAGCGCCAGCATGGCCAGCAGTCCCGCCACCATGGTGTGCAGCACCCAGTCGCTGCCAAAGTTGCTCACCAGGGCGCCCACCAGGGTGGAGGCGACGATAAAGGCGAAGGAGCCGCACAGCCGCACCTTGCCATAGTCGAGGTGCGTCTGCACCACCATGCGGGTGGCAAGCGCCTCCCCCATGGGCATCAGGGTCGGGTAGATGAAGTTCGCCACCAGGGTCAGCAGCACCAGCCACCAGAGGCTGTGGCTGAGGTAGAAGCCCAGAAACGCCAGCAGGCTCAGCAGGCAGAGCAGCCGGGTGACGGGCAGCAACTGACCTGCCCCCTTGACCCGCCCCATCACCATCAGGTTGCCGGCAAAACGGATGGCCATGCCGACCCCCAGCAACAAGCCTATCTGCTCGGCGCTCACCCCTATGCCCTCGAGCCACAGGGACCAGAACGGCAGATAGGCGCCGTAGACGAAGTAGAAGGCGCCAAAGAACAGGGCTAACCAGGAGAAGGCGGGCATAGGGGCTCGGCAGCGTGACAAGGGGCACAAATGATAACCGATTTTGGCGCAGGGATCCCCAGGGGCAAGGGCAGATAAAAACGATGAATATCAATAAAGTTGAACCTTTGTCACATCCCTCTGTCTATCTGGATAACACCGCTTCCTGATGAGTGTTGCAATCCTTCTACCCGCCCCTGGCGGGTTTCTTTTTGGGGCCAACTCAGGCCGGCCCGCCAGAAACAGAGAAGGGGCCCTGGGGCCCCTTCATCATCGTCATGGACGAATATCAGAACACGTACTTGACCCTTGCACTCAGGTTGCGGCCCGGCTCGGTCTGGTTGCTGGTGTCCGCGCTGGCGGCGAGGCCCGTGATGCTCTCGTAGCTGACGTACTCCTTGTCGAACAGGTTGAAGACGCCGACGTTGAGCTGCAGATCCTGCATCGGCTTGAACTGGGCGTAGATATCCACCACGCCCCAGCCGGCGCTCTTGATGTTGTCGTTGCCTCTGGCGTCCTTGCCCACCTTGTCCATGTCGTCGGCAAAGCGCAGGGCGGTGTTGATGTTCCAGTTAGGCTGCTCCAGACGCACCCCAAGGCTGCCGTTGAACGGGCTCAGGCTGTTGATGTAGTTGCCGTCGCCGTCCTTGCCCTCGATGTAGGCCAGATTGCCCCAGACGTTGACCAGCTCGTTCAGCCAGTAGTCCGCCTTGACCTCGGCCCCCTTGGTGGTGGCCTTGTCCAGGTTCTGGTACTGATAGATGGCGGTGCGCCCTTCGGTGCCCACGGCGGTCAGCTCGATGAAGTCGTCGAACTGGTTGTAGAAGGTCGCCACCTCGTAGCTGAAGCTGCCGCGGCTGCCGCGCACCCCGAGATCGATGCCGTCGCTGCTTTCGGGCTTGAGGTTAGGGTTCGGCTCGATGCGATAACCGTAGGCCTGGTGGTTCAGGGTGGAGAAGGCGTTGTCATACATGGGCGCCTTGAAGCCGTGGCTGTACTGGGCGAACAGATTGGCCGCCTCGTGCGCCTTGAACACCAACCCCAGCTTGGGGGAGAACTCCCCTTCGGAGATCTTCTGCATGTTCTCGCCGGTGTAGGCGGGATCCTCGTCCGGGGTCATCTTGTAGTAGTCGTAACGGGCGCCCGGAGTCAGCACCCAGCGCTCGCCAAACTTGATCTCGTCGAAGGCCCAGAGCGCGCTGCGCTCGCTGGTGGTGGACGGGAAGCTCAGCTCGTTGTAGCCGACGAAGTCACCGGGGACGGTCGGCCCCTTGAAGCGGGTACGCTCGTTGTCGGTGTGCTCATACTCGACACCCCAGGCCAGACGCTGGTTGACGAGCGCCTTGCTGAACTTCACCTGAGCCCCCAGGCTCTCCTGCTCGAAGCCGTTGTGATCCAGGGAGTTCTTGGTCACATAGGGATTGCCCGGGTTGACCGGATACTTGGAGGAGGCGTACTGATCCAGGGTCTGCTTGGTGCGGGTGTAGTAAATCTTGCTGTCCATCCGATCCGCCCAGGGGGCGTTCAGGGCCAGGCCGTGATCCAGCACCAGGGAGAGGTTGTCGGTGTCTTTATCGGTGATCGGCTGGTTGAAGACGGAGCCCGCCTTGGTCAGATCGATGGCATCCGGATCCTGCCCCTCGGTGAAGTAGTCGACCGTCAGCTTCAGGAACTGATCATCGGAGAGGTTCCACTTGCTCTTGAGCAGCACCGCCTGGCTGACGATGTCGAACTCGTCCTTGTCACTGTCGTAGTTCTGGGTCACCCCGCCGTCGCGCCAGGTGTAGCGCAACAGGTTCTCGAACTCGCCGCTGCGCAGCGCCCCCGTGATGCCAGCCATCTTCTGGTGGCTGCTGGAGGCATAGCCCGTGGTCGCGTCCAGGTAGCTCTCCTTCCCCTTGAGGAAGTCGCCGGCATCCTTGGTGGTGATGGCGATGACGCCCCCCAGGGCATCGGAGCCGTAGGCCGCCGACGCCGGCCCCTTGGCCACTTCCACCTGCTTGATCATGTCGGTGTCGAAGTAGGTCTGGCCCACACCGCCATTCTTGTAGGCATCGTTCTGACGCACCCCGTCCTGCACCACCTTGACCCGGTTCTCGCTCATGCCGCGAATGGTGAAGGTCTGGGCATCCCCCGCCCCGCCCTGCACGCTCACGCCCGGCTCATAACGGAACAGATCGGCGACATTGCTGACGACCTGCTCTTCGATCTGCTCGGAGGTGATGACGGCGATGGGGCCGGAGACGTCTTCCAGCTTCTGCTCCATGCGGGAGCCGCTGACGACCATGACTTCATCCGTTTTCTTGTCTGCGGCGAAGGCGGAGGATACCAGCCCAGCCGCCACGGCGAGGGCAATCAGAGAGGGGGGGTTGTTGTGCGCCACTGCAAAGTCCTTATTGAGAATTATTATCAACCGAACGGCATCTTACCCAGACAGCCACAAAGATCAATAATAAAGTGAATCATTCTCATTTCCTTTTATTTCTAACCGGTTTTACACTAGCGCCTCTTTTTTCCTGCTCGCCATGCTGCCATCGTATGGTGCTGTACCTTTGCCAATCTCTGCCTTTGTGAGTGAGATGCCATGACTCGACGACTCCCCCTGCTCGCCCTGCCCCTGCTGCTGGCCGCCTGTGCCACCCCGCCGCAGAGCCAGCCTCCCCAGACCCTCTATCACTACCAGCTTGGCGAGGGGACGGACGACAGGCCCCTCAGCCTCGCCCAGGCGGTGGACAGGGTGAAGGATGCGGACATAGTGCTGGTGGGCGAGCTGCACAGCCATCCGGCCGTGCACCTGCTGCAGGCCAACCTGCTGGCGGAGCTGGCCGAGCAATCCCGCCAGGATGGGCGAGGCCTGGTGCTCTCCATGGAGCAGTTCAGCCGCGCCGATCAGTCCACCCTGGACGCTTATCTGGCCGGGCGCATCGGTGAAGCGGCGCTGATCCGCGATGGCAACGCCTGGCCCAACTACCCGAGCGACTACCGCCCCCTGGTGGAATTTGCCAAGGCGCAGCAGCTGACGGTGATCGCCGCCAACGCCCCCAAGCCGCTGGTGAGCTGTGTCGGCCAGGAAGGGCCCGAGTGGCTCGACAAGCTGCCGGCCAGCCGCCGCAGCCAGCTCGCCCGCGAGCTCACCCTGGGGGATGACCCCTATCGCCAGAAGTTCATGGCCTCCCTGCACCATGGGGATGCGGACGGCAATGCCCGCCGCTTCGCCGCCCAGACCAGCTGGGACGACACCATGGCCGAGAGCATGGTCGATTATCTCAAGCAGCATCCCGGCCGGCGCATCATGCACATCGCTGGCAACTTCCACGTGGAGGGGGGACTGGGTATCGCGAGCCGCATCGCCAGCCGCAATCCGGCGCTGAGAGTCGCCCTGGTAGTGCCTGAGACTGGATCCCTGGATGGCAAGGCCGCCCCCGGACGGAGTGCCGACGTGCGGGTGCACATAGCCCCCCTGCCGGAACGCTGGCTAAATGCAGCGGAAATGAAGCAAGATATGGGCGCGCTGCATCAATCCCGCAGCCGTGACTGCAGCCAGTGGCTGCAACCCTAATCTTCCAGGATACGGCGGGTAAAATATGGACGTGTTACTGATCATCGATGTGCAGCAAGGGGTCATGAAAGCGACCCATCACCAACAGCCACAGGTAGTGGCCAACATCAACCGGGCCGCGGTCCACGTCAGACAGCAACATGGCCGGGTCATCTACGTCCAGCATGACGACTTGCCAGGGGGCGAGCTGGAGCCCGGTACCCCGGGCTGGCAACTGCACCCGGCCCTGCAACCCGCCAAGGGGGATAGCCGGGTACGCAAGACGGCGTGCGACAGCTTCCTCGAGACCGAGCTGGCCTTCCTGTTGGCCGAGCAGTCCGTCGACCGGCTGATCCTCTGTGGCAGCAACACCGATTTTTGCGTCGATACCACGGTACGCAGCGCCGCGGCCCATGGCTTTGAGGTACTGGTGTTGCAGGATGGTCACACCACAGCGGATCGTCCCCACCTGAGCGCCGAGCAGATCATCGAGCACCACAACTGGATGTGGCGGCATCTGGACCTGCCCGAGGGCAGACGCATAACCCTGCTCACCACGGATCAGCTGCTCGAGGCGGCTCAACCCGCGCTGGCGTGCTAATCTGCCCGCCTTGAAGTGATCACCTGATTGGAGTCTTGCGTGCGTCTATTCTCTGCCGTTGCCCTTGTGCTGTTGTTACCGGCGATCACGGCCTGCTCCGGAATGCCGGGCACCACGCCCGACGGCCCGGCCCCCCTGTTTCATACCAACATCAACGAAGAGGGGAGCAAGCGCTTCACCTTCGAAGCCGCTCCCCTCGACGTCCTGCCTAGTCGGTTGCAGGAGGATGACAGCCGGCTGAGCCGCAACAGCAAGAGCCTGCTGGAGCGCCGCGAGGCCCTGCAGGATGAGCAACTGACCGAGACGCTGGCGGCGCGCAACTATTGTCGCACCGGCTACATAGTCCTCAGCCAGACCTCCTGGAAGATCCGGGGGGAGTGCAACGAGACCGCCACCCAGGCCGATCGCGACGCCTTCCCCAACAAGGCCTCCTGGCAGGAGTGATCCCGATTGGGGGACAGGTAACAAAACGGGCAGCCCAGGCTGCCCGTTTTTCATCTCATGACCCCGCACCTCAGACGGGTGCGTCCGTCTCGCTGGTCAACTCGGCGCCGTTGTCGACGCGCTTGTGCCCTTCCACCAGATGGACGAAGTCCACCAGCTCGTCACCGGAAACCCGGAACGCCTGGCCGAAGCCCTTGACGAACAGACCCTGCTCGGGCTTGAGACGAAACAGCACGAAGTCCTTGAGGTTGGAGAGCCCTTTGACGATGTCGCCGAAACGCCCCTCCAGCGCCGCTATCGCCTTGCCCCAGCGCTCGTCATCCCGCGCCACTACCTCGGCCACGGCGTCAAAGGTGAGTCGCTTGCGGGCGAACAGTTCGCGGGCGCCGGTCTCGTCCTCGATCAGCATCAGGGAGACCTTGGGCACCTGTTGCAGGTTGCGGGCATGGCGGGCTATCTCGGAGATCAGCACATAGTAGCCATCTTCCTGCAGCACGAAGGGGGCGTAGCTGGCATTGGGGTTGCCTTCGCCATCCACGGTCGCGAGCTGCAGGGTACGGCAACCGTCACGAAATTCGCGGATCTCCGGTTGCAGACGGTTCTGCAGACGCTCCTGACGTTCACTCATGCTTTCACTTCCTCTTGATACTGGTGGCGCAGGGCCTTGAAACGCTCCACCTGGTCAGGCAGCAGCTGACGCTGCTCGTCACGGCCCAGGTAGATCTTGAAAATGCAGCGACCGCTGTGGCCGAAGAACTGGAAGGAGTGCCCCTCCTTGCCCATGAACAGCTTGCTGACCAGGGCAATGCCGACCACGTTGTCGAGCTTGAGGTGGCCGTGCATCTCGCCGTCCCGACCCATCAGGTTGTAGTAGCCACGGGCAGTCTTGCCCTTGGGGAAGGGGGCCTTCACCTCGAAGATGGAGCCGTCAGACTCCACAATGGTGGTCACCTGACCCCAACTGGCCAGATCCGCCAGCAGGGCTTCGGCCTGATCGCTCGGCACCAGCGTCATCAGCTCGGCGGGCAGGTGGCGCACCACCTCCCACTCGCTGACGGCCAGCTCGGTGGCGATGCTGGAAGGATGGGCGCTGGGATCTTGTTCCAGCAGCGCATGAATGCGTTGTGCAATGCTCATCGGTTCTCCCTGGATGATCTGGCGATGGTACTCGGTCTCGCGGCGGATACTGTAATAAAGCGGCCCCCTTAACGCAATTGATAATCGCTTTCATTATCAGTGCATTTTTTTCACGAGCTTGATATTCTCGGCGGCAATCCCACTCTCATACACCCTTCGGAGGTTCGCATGGGCCGTCGTTTTGCCCTCGCACTCAGCCTGCTCGGCTGTTCAGCCCTTTCCCTGCCTGCTGCCGCGCAGGAACGTATCGTCAGCATAGGCCCGGCCACCACAGAGCTCATTATGGCCCTGGGGGGCGAGCAGAGCCTGGTCGCCACCGACGTCAGCAGCCCTGAACCCAAGGGGCTGCCGAGAGTCGGCTACCACCGCGCCCTGGCTGCCGAAGGGATACTGAGCCTGGCCCCGACCCGACTGGTCGGCAGCGACGAGATGGGGCCGCCACCGGCCCTGGAACAGCTGCGCCGGGCCGGCGTCGAGGTGACAGTGCTGCCGACGGCACCCACCCTGGCCAACCTCAACGAGCGGATCGACGCCCTGGCCGGCTTGCTGGGCAATCAGGCCGCCAGCACCAGGCTGAAGGCCGAGATCGCCGTCCAGAGCGACAAACTGGCGGCCCAGGCGAAACAGAACAAGCCCCTCAGGGTCGCCTTCCTGCTGCTGCACAAGGGCCAACCCACCAGCATAGCCGGCGGCAATACCACCGCCAGCGCCCTGGTGACCCTGGCCGGCGGCGTCAACCCGGTCGCCCGCTTGCACGACTACAAGCCAGTCTCCACCGAATCCCTGATCGAACTGCAACCGGATCTGGTGCTGGTGAGCGGTCGTGACTGGCAGCAATACCAGAGCGTCGACAGCGTGTTGGCACAGGTGCCGGCCCTGGCCGCCACACCGGCAGGCAAGAACAGGGCTATCCACGCCATCGACGGTCACGCCCTGCAAGGGGGGCTCAGCCTGAGATCCTTGCAGCAGGCCAATCAGATAGCCCAGTGGATCAAGCAGGGTTCATGATGCGTCTGCCGCTGCCCTGGCTGCTCGCACTCACCGGCTGCACGCTCGCCCTGCTGCTGGTCGGCTCCCTTGCCACCGGCCCCATGTCGCTATCCTTCGCCGAGAGTCTGCAGGCCCTGTTCGCCGGCAAAGAGAGCGGGATAGAGGCACACAAGCTGTTGATAGTGCAGGAGATCCGCCTGCCACGCACCCTGCTGTGCATCGCCGTGGGGGGCATTCTCGGCCTCTGCGGCGCCGTGATGCAGGGGCTATTTCGCAACCCCCTGGCCGACCCCGGCATCATAGGGGTCTCCGGCGGTGCGGCGCTGGGCGCCGCCCTGGCCATCGTGCTGCTGGCCCCCCTCGGCCAGCAGTTGCAGAGCCTGCTCGGCCTCGGTCTGCTGCCCCTGCTCGCCTTCCTCGGCGGGGCGCTCACCACCACCCTTGTCTACTTGCTGGGCACCCGTGAGGGGGGCACCTCGGTCACCGTCATGCTGCTGGCGGGCGTTGCCATCACGACGCTCTCAGGGGCCGTGATCGGGCTACTCACCTACCTTGCTGACGATCAGATGCTGCGCAACCTGAGCCTGTGGCAGATGGGCTCCCTGGCCGCCGGCAAGCCGGTGGACGTGGGGCTGGCGCTGCTGACCCTGGTCGCCCTGCTGTGGCTCTTCATGCGCGATGCCAACCCCCTCAACGCCCTACTGCTGGGCGAAGGTGAGGCCCGTCATCTGGGGGTCAATGTGCAATGCCTCAAGCGGCGTCTCATCCTGCTTACTGCCGCCGGGGTCGGCGTGGCGGTGGCGGTGGCCGGCATGATCGGCTTCGTCGGCCTGGTGGTGCCCCACCTGGTGAGGCTGCTGGCCGGACCTAATCATGTCAGGCTGCTGCCGCTCAGTGCCCTGCTCGGCGCCGCCCTGCTGCTCGGGGCCGACATGCTGGCCCGCACCCTGCTGGCACCGGCCGAGATGCCGGTGGGCATCATCACCGCCCTGCTGGGTGCCCCCTTCTTCATCTGGCTCTTGATCAAGAGTCGCCGGACGCTGTAACAGGAGAACGCCACCTTGCCCGGATCCCCCCTGCTCGCTTGCCGCGGGCTCAACCTCACCCGGGGCAATCGCCTCATCCTGGACAACCTGGATCTCGACCTGCATGGGGGCAGCCTGACTGCCCTGCTCGGCCCGAACGGGGCGGGCAAGAGCTCGCTGCTCAAGTGCCTGACCGGCGAGCTGGCCTATGAAGGCAGCATTTCCCTGTTCGGCCGCGAGCGGCAGGGCTGGGCCGGCGACGCCCTGGCCCACAGGGTCGGGGTGCTGCCCCAGAGCTCGTCCTTGAGCTTCCCCTTCCTGTGCGAGGAGGTGGTGGCCATGGGGCGGCTGCCCCACAGCGAGCCCGCCAGCCGCCGCGACCAGATAGTGCGGGCCGCCATGACCCATGCCGGGGTCGAGCACCTGGCGGGTCGCCTCTACCCCGGCCTCTCCGGCGGGGAGCGCCAGCGGGTGCAGTTCGCCCGGGTACTGGCCCAGATCTGGCAGGAGCCGTCGCCGGGACGGCTGCCCGATCCCGAGCAGCCGCGGCTGCTGCTGCTCGACGAGCCCACCTCGGCCCTCGATCTCAAGTACCAGCACCAGCTGCTCACCATGGCCCGCGCCCTGGCCACCCGCAATACCGCCGTGCTGGTGGTGCTGCACGACCTCAACCTGGCGGCGCGCTACGCCGATCGGCTGGTGATGCTGGAGCAAGGGCGCCTGATGGCGGACGGCTCCCCGAGCGAGGTGCTCACGCCGGCGCTCATCGCCCGTCTCTACGATTATCCCGCCCAGGTCATCCACCACCCCGAGACGGGGCA
>NZ_CDBZ01000167.1:36600-40580 GCF_000819985.1 Aeromonas media
GGCAGCCCATGGTGGTGTGACTGGCCGGCATATTGATGAGATTAACAAACAAACAGAGCGCCCTCGGGCGCTCTGTTTGTTTGCAAAGTGACGGGTGACTCAGGCTATCTGGTAGCGGCCCGGCTTGTGATTGAGTGTCAACACCAGGTTACAGATGATGGCCGCGACCACGGAGAGCGCCAGCAGCCAGGGGGAGACCACGAAGAAGGAGGCGATGACGATGGCGCAATCAAGCCCCATTTGCAGCTTGCCAGCACGGACGCCGAACTTGTCCTGAATAAACAGCGCCAGGATGTTGAAGCCCCCCAGGCTCGCCTTGTGGCGAAACATGATGAGCAGCCCCATGCCGATCAGGGTGCCACCGATCAGGGCCGCATAGACGGGCTCTATCTTGCCTATCTGCAGCACGGCGTTGAGGTGATCCGTCATGAAGGAGACGGTGGCCACGGCGGCGAAGGTATTGAGGGTGAAGCGCGGCCCCATCCTGAGCCAGGCCAGGGCGTAGAACGGCAGGTTCATGGTGAAGAACAGCAGGCCGAAGCTCAGGCCTGTGACCTGCTGCAACAGCAGCGCCAATCCGGCGGTGCCGCCGGTGAGCAGACCGACCTGATGAAACAGGAAGATGCCGAGGGAAACGAAGCCTGCCGCGGTCAGCAGGGCGAGCACATCCTCATAGAGCGGATGGGCCGAACGGGGGGTGTTGTCCATAACCTTATGTCCAGTAGCGAAGTGAAAAGAGTGTCTGAGGCCCGATGACGGGCGCGAGCCCCGTGAGTCGGGACTTCGTTATGGTCACAGTGTCCATTTTGAGTGACCCGGATCACAAGTACGGGACCGAATGCGCCGAAATGGTGCGCGTCAGCGCCGCGTTACAACCCTTGCACCAAAATATGTCATGCCCTCTCCCCTCCCAGCCTGAAGATAACCTGAAAAACCCAGGGTATCTCGCTGTCAGCGAGTCAGAATCGTTCTAAAATGACCCCCTTGCCACTGGCTGCGGAGCGACAGCAGATGAGAGTCAGCGTATTCGGAATAGGTTATGTGGGACTGGTTCAGGCCGCCGTACTGGCCGAGATGGGCCACAGGGTGACCTGTGTGGATGTGGACGCAGCCAAAGTCGAGCGGCTGAGAGCGGGTATCATCCCCATCTTCGAGCCCGGCCTCGCCCCCCTGGTACAGACCAACCACCAGGCAGGCCGTCTGCTGTTCACCACGGATGTGGCCGAGGGGGTGGGTTTTGCCGAACTCATCTTCATCGCGGTCGGCACCCCGCCGGATGAAGATGGCTCAGCCGATCTCAAGCACGTGCTGGCGGTGGCCGGTACCATAGGTCGACTGATGCAGAGCGGCAAGGTGGTGATCAACAAGAGCACAGTGCCGGTCGGCACCGCCAACCGGGTGCACCAGCATATCGCCGCCATCCTTGCAGAGCGCGGGGTCGACCTCCCCCTCGAGGTGGTCTCCAACCCGGAGTTTCTCAAGGAGGGGGCCGCGGTGGCCGACTGCCTGCGGCCGGATCGCATCATCATCGGCACCGGCTCGGCCCACGCCATGTCTCTGCTTGAGGAGCTCTATGCCCCCTTCAACCGCAATCGGGATCGCATCATCCAGATGGACGCCCGCAGCGCCGAGCTGACCAAGTATGCCGCCAACGCCATGCTGGCCACCAAGATCTCCTTCATGAACGAGATGGCCACCCTGGCGGAGAAGCTCGGCGCCGACATCGAAGAAGTACGCAAGGGCATAGGCGCCGACCCGCGCATCGGCCACCACTTCATCTATCCCGGCTGCGGCTATGGCGGCTCCTGCTTCCCCAAGGACGTCAAGGCGCTGATCCACACTGCCAGCGAGGCAGGCTGCGATGCCCCCCTGCTGCATGCGGTGGAACGGGTCAACGACGGCCAGAAGCACAAGCTCATGGCCCGCCTGCAGCAGCACTTCGGCAGCGATCTGACGGGACGGACCTTCGCCCTCTGGGGCCTGGCCTTCAAGCCCAACACCGACGACATGCGCGAGGCACCGAGCCGGGTGCTGATGGAGGCGATCTGGGCCGCTGGCGGCAAGGTGCAGGCGTTCGATCCCGAGGCAATGACCGAGGCCCAGCGTCTCTATGGCCTGCGGGACGATCTGACTCTGTGCGGTACTCAGGAAGCGGCCCTCAAGGGAGCCGACGCCCTGCTCATCTGCACCGAATGGCAGCAGTTCCGCGCCCCGGACTTCGAGCTGATACAGCGTACCTTGAAACAGGCCGTCATCATCGACGGTCGCAACCTCTATGATCCGGCCCGCCTGCACCAGCGCGGCTTTACCTACTACGCCATCGGCCGGGGCGACAGTCTGGCCACCGGACTGCACAAGGAGCAACGGCAATGAAATATCTGGTCACCGGTGCCGCCGGATTCATCGGCTTCCATGTGGCGCAGAGGCTCTGCCACGACGGTCATCAGGTGGTCGGCATCGACAATCTCAACGACTACTACGAGGTGAGCCTGAAGGAGGCACGCCTCGCACGGCTCAGCCCCCTGCCCGGCTTTCGCTTCGAGCGCTTGGATCTCGCCGATCGGGTCGCCATGGCCGAGCTGTTCGCGCGCGAGCGGTTCGAGCGGGTGATCCACCTGGGTGCTCAGGCCGGGGTGCGCTATTCCCTCGACAACCCCTTCGCCTACGCCGACAGCAACCTCACCGGCACTCTCACTGTGTTGGAGGGATGCCACCATCACGGGGTCAAGCATCTGGTCTACGCCTCCTCGAGCTCGGTGTACGGCCTGAACGAGCAGATGCCGTTCAAGACCTCGGACGGGGTGGATCACCCTGTCTCCCTCTACGCGGCGAGCAAGAAGGCTAACGAGCTGATGGCCCACTCCTACTCCCACCTCTACGGCCTGCCCACCACGGGTCTGCGCTTCTTCACCGTCTACGGCCCCTGGGGTCGGCCCGACATGGCGCTGTTCAAGTTCGTGCGCGCCATCCTCAAGGGGGAGCCCATCGATATCTACAATCAGGGCCAGCTCAGTCGGGACTTCACCCATATCGACGACATAGTGGAGGGCATAGTGCGCATCGCGGACCGGCCGCCGGTCGGCGACCCGAACTGGCAGGGGCAGACCGATACCAGCCCGGCCCCCTACCGCCTCTTCAACATCGGCAACGGCAGCCCGGTGCGGCTGCTGGACTTCGTGGAGGCCATCGAGACTGCGCTCGGCAAGCCGGCGATCCGCAACCTGCTGCCCATGCAGCCCGGCGACGTGCTCGCCACCTGGGCCGACACCGAGGCGCTGTTCGAGGCGACCGGTTATAAACCCAAGATGGCGCTGCAAGAAGGGGTAGAGAGCTTCGTCGCTTGGTACAAGGCGTATTACCAAGTCTGACCGCGCCGAGAGATCTGACGATGAAGAGGGGCTGCCAATGGCAGCCCCTCTGTTTATCCGACTTATCCGTCTGCTGTCCGGGCTCAGGGCCCGGGGGTATAGCTGAAGGGCTCTATCTGTGGACTGAGACCGCGGCACTCCGGCTTGAGGGCATCCGCGCCAGCCAGCAGCCAGTCGGTGCGATGACGGTTGCCGAGGTTCGTCATCCGCACCGCATCGAAACACACCGTCATGATGTCGGCCGAGCCCAGCACATGGCGCCTGGGCCCGGCCGCCACCCAGGCCGCCGCCTCCCGGGCCTGCTCCCCGTCCCCCAGCAGGTAAGGATAATGGCGCACGGGTTGTAGAGCGAACAGCAGGTGCTGCTCCTTGAAGCCGGCCAGCAACAGCTCGTCGCCCACAGGCACCTGCTGCGCCGCCAGCGCCATCACCCCCTCCGGGGTGCGCATGTCGTTGAGCTTCACGCAGATCCAGCTGGAGTAGATCAGCCAGCCCACCGCCAGCGAGCAGAAGATGGCTGTGAGCGGTGCCCGGCGCAGCAAGGCGTTGAGCAGCAGCAACGCCGCCCCCATCGCCAGCAGGGGCAGCCAGGGCGCCGGGCACCGCTCACAG
>NZ_CDBZ01000168.1:0-6672 GCF_000819985.1 Aeromonas media
TCATGATCGGCCGGAATATGCACCGATTGCACAGGCAATCGGTGCTTCCTTACCAATTTTTGGTCATAGGACTGTCAATCAGCCCTTACATTGCTAAACCTGTTTTTCATGCGGCCATGCCATAGTGGGCATCATATTTTCTGTCGTGTGCCAGCAATGCCCAGATGATTCTAGCCGTCTTGTTGGCTTGCGCTACCGCCGCCACGTTAGGGTTGCGCCGTGCCATCACCCCGGCCAACCAGCTTCCCGAGAACGACTCCTTGCGTTCTGCTACTCGTAGCACCGCCCGAGCGCCATGAATTAACAAGGTGCGCAGATAGATGTCGCCACGCTTGCTGATCCCAAGCAGGTTCTGCTTACCACCGCTGGAGTGTTGTCGTGGTACTAACCCCAGCCACGCGGCCAATTGCCTGCCATTCTTGAAATTTTTCGCATTGCCGATGGAAGCAACCAGTGCGCTTGCGGTGATAGGACCGATACCTGGCAGCTGGGCTAAGGTTTGGCTGGCTGCACTGTCCTTATGCCAGCTAACGATCGCGTCCTCCAACTCATTGACCTGCTTGTCTAGCATCTTGAGGTGCTCGTGAAGTCGCATTAACAAATGGCGAAACGTTCCTGGCAAGCCGTTTTCACTGTCCTCCAGCAGCTCGGGAACGTGTTTGCCTATGTGGGTGATGCCTTGAGGAAGGATGAACCCGTATTCTGCTAACAGGCCCCGGATCTGGTTGGCTTGAGCAGTCCTGGCCTTGATGAAGCCTTGTCGAGCACGATGCAAGGCCAGGATGGCCAATTGTTCGCTGCTCTTTATCGGCACGAACCGCATGGTGGGCCGAGTCACAGCTTCACAAATAGCTTCGGCATCCGCAGCATCGTTCTTGTTGGTCTTCACATAAGGCTTAACGAACTGCGGCGCCATCAGTTTGACGGTATGCCCCATTCCTTGCAGTTTATTGGCCCAGTAATGGGCACTGCCGCATGCCTCCATACCGATCAGGCTAGGAGGAAGATTGCTAAAGAATGAGAGCATCTGCTCCCGCTTCAACTGTCGTTTGAGGATCGTTTTGCCATGTTGATCCACCCCATGTAATTGGAAGAGATGTTTTGCCAGATCGATGCCGATAGTCGTAGCCTTCATGGTGGTCGCCTCTCTCATCAGTGGGAACTTACATTCGCCACTTTGGCACTCAGATGCCGTTTTGGGGAGGGGCGACCATCCCATTAACGCTGGCTAAATCCCATGCAATGAACTCCTCGATGTGAGCTCGGAGTGACGATGGCGGTCTCTGTCTCCATTAGTAATGCCGTGGGCAATGTCATGTGTGGCTACTCCAATCCGGCTCATCATTGCTGCCATGGTTGACGTAGGCCCCGACAATCACCCGTTGCCACTCGCCTACCGGTTGCCCCGCTGCATTACAGGGGCAACGAAAACGGGCGAAGTTAATCTCTCGTGGCAAGTGCTCACGCATGTCACGTGGACTGACAAAGAGCATAGTCTTGTACAGCACCGGGTTGGGCGCGACCAATAGATTACCGATACGCCGCCCTTCGATATCGTGGGCATAGGCGAAACCTGGCAGCATCAACTGCTGGGCGATGAGCTTGGCCAGCCCAGGATGTACACACATAGCTTCAGCCACGGCGGCCTGACTAAAGCTGTCGATGAACTCAATCATACTGAGCTCCTTTGATGTTTGATGTAAACCCAGAAGGGATGAATCGGGGGAACATGGATTACAGCATTCCACGCTCAGCCATGGAGACGACCCCTTCGGCGCCAATCACCAGGTGGTCAAGTAGGCGGACATCCACTAGCGCAAGGGCATTGCGCAGGACGTCCGTGATTTGCTTATCCGAAATGCTGGGCTCCGGGTAGCCAGAGGGATGATTGTGGGAGCAAAGGATAGCTGCACTGTTAAGCGCCAAGGCTCTCTTGACCACTTCTCTTGGATGCACACTGGCAGCAGTCAAGGTCCCGTGAAACAGCTCCTCCAGGGCGATAACGCGATGTTGATTATCGAGAAACAGCACGGCAAAGGTCTCCCGATCTCGTCCTTGAAGCAGGGTTTGCAATCGTTGAGCTGCCATCTGGTGAGAGGTGATTGCAGAACCTTTGGCAAGTCGCTTGCGGGCAACCTGGTTGGCCATATGCAGCAGGTCTTGCTCGGTCACCGGTTCGGTGACGACATAGGTGCCAGGGAATTCCCCTGCCTTGAGTTTGTGGTAACGCATTATGGGTTTCTCCAAATAAACAAAACCCCGACACGCAGATAGCATGTCAGGGTTAAAGAGAGGTAATTGGGGCACACCTAGGGGAGATCAGGTGGCTTTGGGAATGGCTCCGGCTCTGGACGCTGGCGTACTCTTCGCCGGCATCAGCGACTCTGGGACCAACACGTTCAGCGGGGTAGCCAGAGCAAGGCCGCTGGCTTCCACGACCCACAGATAAACGCTGTAGCACTGAATGGTTAGGCCACTATCACGTACCATCTGCGTCTCTCCCTCCCGATTGATGGCCTCAGGATCAATGGCTATCGGTTTTGTAGGCATCATCGACCTCCTCTTGAGGTAAGGGGTCACTCTCCACGCAATAACCGTGATGGATACAGGTACGCTGCAGGTTGCTCAGAAAATCTCCCAGTACACGGGGCTGATCAGAGAACGGGACGGGCCCTGCCTGGCTACGCCAGAAACAGCGGCGCGTGGGATCCACACATATTTCATCTATCGGCTGGCTCATGGTGCGCCAGTCCTCAGCATTGGTGAGGGAGAGAAGTTGCCACTGCATGCCAGACCAACGTAGATGCAGGGTGACGGTGCGGGCGTTCGGGCTACCAGGAGTCAGGTGCAGCAACCAGCGCTCGCCCCGGCGAGTCGGCTGCAGTTTGGCTTTTGCTGCGACCAGTCCCAACCACTGGCGCAAGTAGTGGGACAGCGGCAGTTCGTTAGTCATCACACACCTCCTAATCCCCACTCACGATGACGGTGAAATACCCCAGCTGGCCGTAGCCAATGAAATTGCTCTGCCACAGAGCGAACAGTTCGCGTGCTTCCACGCCGTCCAGTGGTCCCCACCCCCGCAGATAGTGCTCGTCACAGGAGAAGTTGAAGTCAAGCTCCTTGCAGAGCTCCACATCCTGGCCGAGTCCCTGATAGCTAAAGTCGGTGATGTAATCGAAGACCCAGCCGTGCAATCCCCGAATAAGCCGTAGCTCGACAGGATGGACACCACCGGTTTCGGCACTGTAATCGGGACTGCGAAAGTTGAAGGTTAGGGTCGAGAACTTGTTGAGCTCGAGCCGTTGCTCTCGCACAACGCTGCGCAGTAAGCCAGGTAGCTTGGGAGAAATCGGCAAAGACATTCCTGCCAAGTGAAATGGCATAATCATAATGATGTGTCCTTCTTGTATCGAATGTGAGACGTGTTAATCCCTGAACCAACGCCAGGCGCGGTAGAGGCCATAGGTGGCTGCAAGGGGGCCCGCCAGCGAAGTAGCTGTTGTACCCAGCAACGCACCGACTGCAGCGGTCACAGCGGTAGTCGCTGACGGGGTCGGTACCGTGCTGCTGGTCATGCCAGACAGGGCGGCCTGAGGGGGCTTCTGGGTCACTGTGCGAAGTGCCTGATGTGCGATACACCCCGTGGAAATGAGCTGGTTAATCTGCTTGCTGTAGTGAAAGCCCTCGATGCACCAAAGCACAAAGTGCTCGCAGTTGTTAAAGAGCGTGCTGTAGTGCGTCTCTCCAAGGCGGGAGTAAGCACGGTCGATGCTCTCCTCCCGATTGAAGACACGCGAACGATGGTGCTGGATGCGGTAACCCCGCCTCTGGCCAAACTCGGCAAGCGTGGTGATGGCTATCTGACCGGAATGTATTCCGGCACTTACCCCCTGGTAGTGGATGACCTGATGATCCCCCAGGTAGAGGCCATGGTGCTGGTAACCGGCACGGGGTGAAACGAGGTGGTCCCCCGGTTGTGGTAAGGGCATGGTTAATCCTTGTCTTTGTAAGAAGAAGCGGTATAAACAAAAAGGACACCGTTATGGTGTCCTTTAGAGGGGATGTTCTGTTGAGTAGGAAGGGGCTCTTACTAATCCATCGGTGAAAACCATAGATATTACAGTTTGAGCGAGCGCTTCATCCCCTCTTTGGTTGCTAACTGTTTAATGAATTCAGGGGCCCATTTTTTGCCTGTCACCACATCAGCAATCATCTTGTCGCTCATATGCGGCACGTTATACATGAGCTTGATGATAAGGCCGCCTAGGCTGTTGCCATTTATCGTTGTTAGTGTTTTCCAAATTCGCATATCGCAAACCTTTATGATGTAAATTTGACCACCTATGAGTGCACCTCAATGGAGCGCTGTCAGCGATCTCTACAGATCAACCAGTAGAGTAATCCAGCCAAAATCGGGTCGATGATCAGCCCGAGAATGAACCACCCCCAAAATGAGCGCCCGTTGCTCGAGGCAACAATGCCTAGCAGCAAGGCAAGTCCGAACCATAGCAGTGGAATGATCATGTTTATTTCTCCTGTTATAGGATGTTGGCAATAGATACCCATCCGACGAGATAACAAGTCGGTTGGTAGAGTGTGACTAGCACGCTGCCAGCGGATGCACTGGTAGATGACAAAGGCCACCGTGGGAGATTAGGTATTAAGTTGTGATGTGAGCTCCATTCATTTTAGGCCTAGAAATTCCAACAAATAGATCTAATTGGTTGATACTCATCCTTTTGAGCCCTTAATGTCAATGGGTCCATGGCCAACCATAAAGGTTGACTGGAGGACTTATGACTGACATCAACTTTGAAGAGCTTGCCAAGAGCGTAGGTAAAGCGATTGGACGCCAACGCCACCAGGCGGGGCTGACTCAAGATCAAGTAGCTGAGCACCTAGAAATAGGTATGGAAGCCGTCTCCCGAATGGAGAGAGGTCTCGTGGTGCCGACAGTCGTGCGGCTCGCTGAGCTGGCTCAGCTGTTTGGCTGTGATCTCGCCGACTTCCTGCGTGAGACCAGCAATCGCCCCACCGAACAAGGCATGGTGATTAGCCAACAGTTAGCCAAACTCGATACAACCGACAGGGAGCTTGTCCTGGAGGTAGTTGGTAAGCTGGCGGCAAGACTGGCGCGTTAATGGCTCGCTGTTCGCATAGATGACTGACGGATGCTGATAAATTCAGGAGGATACAATGGCGCGTCCATGCGGATTTACAACTATCTGTGCTTGGTGTCTCCTGATGATATCTATCTGAGTTTCTTTTCAATCGGACCTGGATTTGCCCCATAGTTCCAGACTCTTTTTCCCGCTTAGGGTTGTGATACCCGACTGCGCAGAAATTCCCGAGGTGAACGGTATCCCAAGGCGCTGTGCGGGTGGTGTTCGTTATAATGCTCAAACGCGATGGCCAAATTGCCTACCGCTGTTCGACTATCTGGTTTCGGCATCATTTCGATATAGTCACGCTTCATCGTCTTCACGAAGCTCTCCGCTATACCGTTGCTCTGTGGGCTTCTCACCGCAGTCGTTCTGGGCTCCAACCCGATTTCTCGTGCAAACGCACGGATCTCATGGGCTCGATATGCCGAACCATTATCTGTCAGCCATTCCACCGGTGATGCCGGCAAGGAATCCCAGAAGCGACGTTCGACAGACCTCTGCATGACATCTTGCACCGTGTCAGTGTCGTAACCCCCGGTACTGGCAGCCCAGTCCAGGGTTTCCCTATCACAGCAGTCCATGGCGAACGTGACACGTAGTATTTCACCGTTATCACAGCGAAATTCAAAGCCATCCGACCACCACCGTCGACTTCTCTCCTTGACGGCAACACACCCCTTATGTGCCCGCTGGGTCAATGCTGCCGCCGGTTTCCTTTCCAGCAGCAGGCCATGATCGAGCATGGCGCGATAAACCCGCTTGGCGTTTACCACAGACTGACGTGTTACCTCTGACTGACGCCGTAACAGCGTCCAGACTCGGCGATAGCCATAGGAGGGAAGCTCTGCCATCACCTCCATGATACGACCAAGTAAGGCTGCATCATCCACACTGGCGATGATGACGACCATCTTGCCAACCCAGTTTTCGATGAACACGAACGGATAGCTGCGCACGCGATACATTTAGGGTCTGGCTCACAGCCCTTAATCGTCGTCCACCGGCAACAAGGGCGCATGCGCTATCCATTTTTTTGCTCAACCATACTCCACGGCTTCTTTGAAGATCTCGTTCTCCATGGTCTTCTTCCCGAGCAGACGCTGGAACTCTCGGATCTGCTTGATGGCAACAGCCAACTCTGAGGCTGGAACAACATCCTCACCGGCGGAGCTCGCCGTGAGAGACCCTTCCTGGAATTGCTTATGCCATTTGAAAAGCTGGTTGGCGTTGACGTCGTGCAAGCGAGCAAAATGAGAGACGGTCATCCCGGGCTCAAAGGTCTGCTGCACGATGGCGATCTTTTCTTGTGGAGTACGGCATCGACGGCGCTCGGCCCCTGTTAACATAGATGGTCGCCCCGGTTTGCCAAGCCCTCAATCGATGAAAGTGAGTCAGGTGGAGATTGCAGCCATAGATCCGGATTTCGATCGAGGCTACTGCCTCTATCCCTGATGGAATTCGCTGACTGGCTCCTCTATCACTTACAACGCACTTAACGACGTGCTGT
>NZ_CDBZ01000168.1:6780-10692 GCF_000819985.1 Aeromonas media
GGAGGCCACCAGGGCGCTGGCGGTGATAGGACCTATACCGGGTAGCTGTGCCAATGTTTGGCTGGCGACACTGTCTCGATGCCAGCGTACGATCGCTTCCTCCAGCTCGTTGACCTGCTTATTGAGTTCCTTGAGGTGCTCGTGGAGTCGCATCAGCAACTGGCGAAACGTCCCTGGCAAGCCGTTTTCACTGTCCTCCAGGAATTCGGGAACACGCTGGCCGATGTGGGTGATGCCCTGGGGGATGATGAGCCCATATTCCGCCAACAGTCCTCGGATCTGGTTGGCCTGGGCGGTCCTGGCCTTGACGAACCCCTGCCTAGCACGATGCAGGGCTAGGACGGCTAACTGTTCGCTGCTCTTTATCGGCACGAAGCGCATGGTTGGCCGGGTTACCGCTTCGCAAATGGCCTCGGCATCGGCGGCATCGTTCTTGTTTGTTTTGACGTAGGGTTTGACGAATTGAGGTGCCATCAGCTTGACGGTATGCCCCAGTCCTTGCAGCTTGTTGGCCCAGAAATGGGCGCTACCACAAGCTTCCATGCCGATCAGACAGGCGGGCAAGTTGGTAAAGAACGAAAGCATCTGGTCGCGCTTTAACTGTTTCTTGTGGACCGTCTTGCCGTGTTCATTCACACCATGTATCTGAAAACAATTTTTGGCCAGATCAATCCCGATAGTTGTAGCCTTCATGGTGGTCGCCTCTTTTCAGTCAGTGGGAACTCTCATTCGCCACCTTGGCACGTTGATGCCGTTTTGGGGAGGGGCGACCATCCCATTACTTCGACCATCTTATCGTTGTGACTAGTACTGAACATAGTTCCAAGACTACCTCTTAAGTTAAGAAGGGCGAAGTGTATGGATCTTCAAGGGGCCAATCTAGGACCGACAAAGTAATAACCGAGGCCTGCCAAAGCGAGGTTGGGGCGATGGTTTCTCCATACGTCCGAAGGTTCGGCGACCGACTGGTAATACCGCCAATATTTGCGTATCTAGCTTGGTCAGATAATTCAACGCATTGATCAGGTTTATGCGCTTGTTTGTATCACTATAGTGCACCATCCCCACCCCATCAGTTCTCCTTCGTTGATAATCTTCTCGCCTGATCTGACAGTTGAAATAGGTCCCGTTATTGTCAGTCATATCTTCCCATACATCTCCCAGCGCTATACCAAGCGAGATATCTTTCTGGTGCACAGCCCCATTAAAAATGAACGTAATGTGGGTATGAAAACGTCTATCAACACCGTACTCCAGTTTCCAGATATACCCCACCAACGCAGGATATTTGTTCTGTATTCGACGAAGGTAACCATTCAGGTCATTCGTCACGAGGTCTAACGTGAGCTGGTCGTAGTAGGCTTTGCGATAGCCGATATCCAATCGGATGACTAATAGCTTGGCATGCTGGTCGAATAGGCTATTAACATACGTCGATATGCTATGCTGATTGCGGCCCTCAACGCGTTTTAGGTTATTGAGGCACTTACGGTGCGCCTGACTCTTGAACTCTCTTAGAAACGCATACAGCGCGTTATTGATATCCCTAGCTAATTCGTCACCGACATCACTATCGAGATATCTCTCATGGATGAGGTGCAATCCATAAACCTCTCGCATATGCGTTAGGAATAGCGCTACCGTTGGATGCGCTGACGATGCCTCCTCATGACAATAAAAATAATCACACACGGTATCCAACGCATTAAAGAGTTGGGTTGATAGCCTACGGTCAATGCAAGTGATGCGTGACTTACCTGAGGCTGAATCAACAGCCCTGACAATAGGACATGCTGTATTTTGGAACAGGTCTGGTATGCATAGGATATCTAATAGTCTGGCTGAGTTAAACATGATGACCTCGTTTAAGTAGGGGTAACTCTACGCAGTGTGATAGACACGCGCGTATGTAGGGGTGATTGCTGAAATGGTACGCGATAGTGGTGATGGTTATTGGTTGTAAATGGGGGCTGTACATAGCGTAGGAATAATATTGAATGGAAGTAATATTAAATAATAAATAAACCTAAACGTGATACGCCTGCCTCACCTACGAAAACACCCAAAAGCATATATAAGAAAGAATGGCTATTTTCTTAACCGATTAGCCTATCAAGGTATGATTTATAACACTGGAAGTTATGGAGCTCACTAGGGATGGAAAAATGCATTCAAGACTGGCTTCTACGTATAAGCCAGCTATCAACATCGTGCTCAAATCAAAAAATAGAGGAATGCCCTATCTTGAAGGGTTTGGGGAAGGTATGCTCATAACGAGGCGACTTGGGATTAAGCTAGTCATAGATAGTAGACTTGGCCATGCCAATCTTGTTGGTGAGGTCCTTGATGCGCAGGACTTTGATGATGTTGTTCATGGTGTACTCCTGATGATGTTGTGGGTTGTTTCATCAGAAGAGCGGGCCAGTTAAAAAAAAGAGCTTTGCTCACCCCTTCCTTAGGATTAAAGAAGAGGGGGGAGTCATAAGTACTTAAAGCCAAGTACAGCAAAGGAAAAACTGGAAAAAGTTAACTATCTTGGGAGGGTGGGACCGATGAAATTAAAACGATATAACATCACAAAGCTACACTCTGTTTATGGTAACGATTTAAGAAATTTATCATCAGTATTTAAGTATCGTGAAATAGAGTTACAGGATTACCCTACTGAAGAGATTGGCAAAGAAATCTCCATCGGTAGACGAGCTTTCTTTCTTAAAAAGAAAAGTCGTCTTCTCCTTACTGATGACATTGATTACTTCAAACAGATTTATGTCATTGTTGCATACATTAATAGATATTATAAAAATAAAAACTGCCTAGCTTTCAGCTCTGGCTATCGAAAAGACAATATTTATAACATTCATCGTCGCCCATCAATTCAGGATGCATTAAAATCACAGGAAATGTTCTTAAGAAGGGTAATTGAACTCTGTAATGACGCTATCGATATAAAAAATGAACTCTCAGGATTTGATTTACACCCCGCGATAGAGAGTGTATGCGATTTTTTTAAGGCAAGGGTTAAGAGGCATGTATATCTGAACGCTTTGGATGTTTTACCTGAAAAACAAACAATGGTGTTACTAGGAATGCTAAAAACTGTCTTTCAGAGTGAAGAGTATAAGCATAGTGTAAAGAATAGAAAAGCAGCTATAGCTAAAGGCATAAAATCTATTTCTTCTATGTTTGCTCACTACAAGGTTGGGGATGAAATTACCATCACACGTTTTTGTTTGGGATTTTATCAGATTTATAGCGCAGAGAGAGAGGCTAGAAGCCCACAAGATGAATACCTCAGCGAGGACCACACGAAACAAAAAAATAAACAACTAGAACTATTGATGAATGCAAAGAGCAAGTTGTTTTCATCTGGACGCAAAAAGGACTTGTTTGAGAGTGTAACCGATTATATTTGGAAAGTAGATAAGTCGAGAAATCGAGGGTACTACTTGCATGTTATATTATTTGTGAGAGGAAATAAAAAACAAGCATTAAAAGTGAAATCAGCTTTTGCTGCGGAGTGGAAAAAAATTGTGGGTAGGCGTATGGGGTTGTTATTTCATACATATGGCATTGAGCGATATTTTGATACCCACGAGTTAGAGAATAGTAGGGCACAGCGAACGGATAAGCTCAAGGCATACCTTGACGATATTAAAAAGCTATTTTATCAGGATGTATTAGCTCGCGTTGCTTGTGGTAAAAGAGGTTTTGGACGTAGCCTTGATAGGCAGCGTAATAGAGGAAAACCATTGGTATTAATGGAGACGCCAGTTCGATGTGACTGAGCAAATAATGTCTGGGTAACGGACATCAATTATATTCTAACCCATGAAGGCGAGCTCTATCTTGCCGCGGTTTCACGACAAGTCATTGGTTGGTAATGGGGCCACATGTACAGGACCTTAAGCG
>NZ_CDBZ01000169.1 GCF_000819985.1 Aeromonas media
ATGGATAGGATGGCTATGGGTGTGCTGCTTGTTGATGCCGATGATGTGCGGCGCCAACAACTGGGGACTGTGCTCTCCTTCATGGGGATCCCCTGGCAGGAGGTGGTGGAGAGCGATCTCGATGTGGCCATCGAGACTGCCGGGCCCTTGCAGGGGATTCTGGCCGGGGAACTGCGCGAGCGCGCCCTGAGTGAGCTGCTTGCCGCCCATCCTCGTCTGCCCTTTCTCTCCCTGATGCCGGCGAGCCATGGCTGCAGCAACTTCATCGGGGTGGCCGAGGCGCCCTTTACCTATGAGTCCCTTACCCGTCATCTGCACTTCTGCCAGGCCTTCATCTCCCTGCATCCCCGTCATCAGACCCACGACAAGGGTCAGACCCTGCTTCGCCTGCTGGTGGGCAAGGGGAGGGGCATTCAGGAGGTGCGCCGTCTCATCGGCCAGGTGGCCGAGACCGACGCCAACGTACTGATCCTCGGTGAGTCCGGGACCGGCAAGGAGGTGGTGGCTCGCGCCATCCACGAGCTGTCCGCCCGAAGCGCGGGCCCCTTCGTGCCCATCAACTGCGGCGCCATTCCGGCGGAGCTGCTCGAGAGCGAGCTGTTCGGTCACGAGAAGGGGGCCTTCACCGGTGCCATTGCCGCCCGGCGCGGCCGCTTCGAACTGGCCCAGGGGGGCACCCTCTTCCTCGACGAAATCGGCGATATGCCGCTGCCGATGCAGGTCAAGTTGCTGCGGGTGCTGCAGGAGCGCCAGTTCGACCGGGTCGGAGGCGGCAAGGCTGTCCAGGCAGATGTGCGGGTGATCGCGGCGACCCACCGGGATCTGGAAGCCATGATCCGCACCCAGGCATTTCGCGAAGATCTCTACTACCGCCTCAATGTGTTCCCCATCGAGACACCCCCCCTGCGGGATCGGGCCGACGACATTCCGCTGCTGCTGCAGGAGCTGCTCAATCGCCATGCCGAACAGCACAAGGGGATCATCCGTCTGACCCAGCGCGCCATGGAGTCCCTGATGCAGTACGCCTGGCCCGGCAACGTGCGCGAGCTGTCCAACCTCATCGAGCGCCTGCTCATCCTCTATCCGAACCAGATCGTCGATGTGGCGGATCTGCCCGGCCGCTATCGCCTGCTGCCCTGCGAGCCACGAGATGAACGGCTCACCGAGATGGACGAGCGGGACGCCCTGGCTGCCGTGTTCCAGTCCCCACCAGAGCTGGATCCCGGCATAGCCATGCCCCTGCCCATGCAGTTGCCCCAGGAAGGGGTCAACCTCAAGGAGATGCTTGCCGACCTCGAGGTGGAGCTGATCCGCCAGGCCCTGGAGTCCCAGGACGGGGTGGTGGCCCGCGCCGCCGACCTGCTCAGCATGCGCCGCACCACCCTGGTGGAGAAGATGAAGAAGTACGGCATGAGCAAGGACAATTGAGGTCAATGCTTTGACGCATTGACCCAATACATTGATAAATAACGTCTATTTTGCTGGCATGGAAATTGAATAAGCTGACTCAATCGCCAGTTTGAGGTCAGCTTTATGACAATCTTGCAGCAGAATGCCCCCCTCCAGTCACATGAAGTGAGTCAGCTTTACGCCATTTTCACGGCGCTGCCGACCGGCGTGCTGCTGCTCGATGGCGAGGGGCTGATCACCCGTGCAAACCCTGCCGCCCTGGCGCTGCTGGGAGAGCCACTGGAAGGCCTCTCCTGGCGCCAGATCATTGCCCGCTGCTTCGAACCCCGTGAGGATGACGGTCACGAGATCTCCTTGCGAGACGGTCGCCGGGTTCAGCTGTCGACCCAGCCGCTGCCGGATCAGCCCGGCCAACTGGTGTTCATTACCGACTTGACCGAGACCCGCCAGTTGCAGGACAGGGTCAACCATATGAAACGGTTGTCGGCCCTAGGCAACATGGCGGCCTCCCTCGCGCACCAGATCCGCACCCCCCTCTCCGCCGCCATGCTCTATGCGGCCAACCTCGCGAACCGCACCCTGAAACCGGAATCCCGCACCCAGTTCCAGCAAAAGTTGATTGCTCGCTTGCAGGATCTCGAGAAGCAGATAAACGACATACTGCTGTTTGCCCGCAACGGCGACAACCAGGTGGTGGCCCCTGTCTCGGTACAGGGGCTGCTGGCAGAGGTGCAGGCGGGTGCCGAGGCCTTCTGCCAGCAGCAGGGCTGCGCGCTGCACATGGAGGCGCCTGAGCCGGATCTCTGCCTGCTCGCCAACAGCAGTGCGCTGGCCGGTGCCATCAACAACCTGATCGCCAACGCCCGGCAGGCCGGGGCCGATTCGCTCTTGGTGAGCGCGGTGCGCAGCGGCAACCGGGTGGAGATGCGCGTCCTCGACAATGGCAAGGGGATGCCTGCCCAGCTGCTCAACCAGATCTTCGAACCCTTCTTCACCACCCGCTCCCAGGGCACAGGCCTCGGGCTTGCCGTGGTGCAATCCGTGGTGCGTGCCCATCAGGGGGAGGTCAGCGTGGCCTCGGTGCCCGGAGAAGGGACCTGTTTTACCCTGTCGTTCCCCCTGCATCAGCAAGCGGTGCAGCTTGGAGGTGTAGCATGAATCCCATCTTGTCCCTGTGGTGCAAGGCCTGCGGGCCCGTGGTTGGAGGTGTGGCATGACCCAGGCCCGTATTCTGGTGGTGGAAGACGACAACGGTCTGCGCGAGGCGCTGGTGGATACCCTGCTGCTCGGCGGTTACGAGTGCCGCGAGGCTGACAGCGGCGAGCGGGCCCTGCTGGCGCTCTCTCGCCAGCGCTTTGACATGGTGATCTCTGACATCCAGATGGGAGGCATGGACGGCCTTACCCTGCTGGCCAACATCCGCCAGCAATATCCCCAGGTGCCTGTGCTCCTGATGACCGCCTACGCCAACATCGACGGGGCCGTGCGCGCCATGCGCGAAGGGGCCATCGACTATCTGGCCAAGCCCTTCTCCCCCGAGGTGCTGCTCAACCAGGTCAGCCGCTATGTGCCGGCCCAGAAGGTGGAGAAGCGCGCCGTGGTGTACGGGGATCCCAGGACCGCCGAGCTGTTCCAGCTGGCGACCCGGGTGGCCAGAAGCGAGGCCACCGTCATGGTGACAGGCCCGAGCGGGACGGGCAAAGAGGTGCTGGCTCGCTACATCCACGACAACTCCAGCCGGGCCGAGCAGGCCTTCGTCGCCATCAACTGCGCCGCCATTCCGGAGAACATGCTGGAGGCGACCCTGTTCGGCTACGAGAAGGGGGCCTTCACCGGCGCCGTGCAGGGGTGCCCCGGCAAGTTCGAACAAGCCCAGGGTGGCACCCTGCTGCTCGACGAGATCACCGAGATGGATCTCGGGCTGCAGGCCAAGCTGCTGCGAGTATTGCAGGAGAAAGAGGTGGAGCGGCTCGGTAGCCGCAAGATGATCCCGCTGGACGTGCGGGTCATCGCCACCAGCAACCGGGATCTGAAAAAAGCGGTGCAGGACGGCCTGTTTCGTGAAGATCTCTACTACCGTCTCAACGTCTTCCCCCTGCGCTGGACCTCCCTCTGGGAGCGGCCCGGCGACATACTGCCCCTGGCGGAGCACCTGCTGGCGCTCCATGCCAGTCAGCAGGGGCTGCCGACACCGCAGCTGGCCGATGCGGCGCGCGAACGCCTGCTGACCCACCCCTGGCCCGGCAACGTGCGCGAGCTGGACAACGTGGTACAACGGGCCCTGATCCTCTGCCCCGAAGGTCTCATCGATTGCGAGCATCTGATCCTGGAGGAGACGGATGAGGAGCTGGTGCGCCCCCTCGAGCGTCTGTCGGGGGAGGGGCTCGGCGGCGAGCTCAAGCAGCAGGAGCACCAGATCATCCTGGACACCCTGCAGGAGTGCAACGGCAGCCGCAAGGAGGTGGCCGACAAGCTCGGCATCAGCCCGCGCACCCTGCGCTACAAGCTGGCCCAGATGCGTGACGCCGGCATAGAGCTGCCCGCCTAGCACCTGTTGCCGGTGTCATGGCCTTGCTGGCCCGGCTCGATTATCATGGGGCCCTCGGCATCATGAGCCTGGGCCCCGTTGTGACTGCAGACAAGAGCCTGATCGCAGACAAGGGGGAGCAGCGCCTTTACAAGGGACTCCTATGATCTCTCATCGCAAACTGGAAACCGTGCTCAATCACCTGCTCGAGCCTCATGCCATCAAGGACTACTGTCCCAACGGGTTGCAGGTGGAGGGGCGCGAGCGCATTCGCCGGGTGGTCACCGGCGTTACCGCCAGCCAGGCCCTGATCGATGCGGCCGTGGCCCTGGATGCCGATGCCATCCTGGTCCATCACGGCTACTTCTGGAGCGGGGAACCTCCCCAGATCACCGGCATGAAGCAGCGCCGCCTCAAGACCCTGCTGACCCACGACATCAACCTGTTTGCCTACCACCTGCCGCTGGACGTGCACCCCGAGGTGGGCAACAACGCCCAGCTCGCCAGACTGTTCGGCATCAAGGTGCGCCGTGGTCTCGAACCCTGGAACAGCAAGAGCGTGGCCATGGTGGGCAAGCTGGAAGAGCCCATGAGCGGAGCTGACTTTGCCAAACTGATTGCCGAACGGCTCGGTCGCGAGCCGCTCCATTGCGGCGACAGCGGCCCCGAGCTCATCAGCTCAGTGGCCTGGTGCACCGGCGGCGGTCAGAGCTATATCAACCAGGCTGCCGAGCAGGGGATCGATGCCTTCATTTCGGGTGAGGCTTCAGAGCAGACCATCCACACCGCTCGCGAGATGGGCATGCACTTCTACGCAGCAGGCCATCACGCCACCGAGCGTTACGGCGTCAAGGCGCTGGGGGAGTGGCTCGCCACCGTGCACGGGCTGGATGTTACCTTTATCGATATCGACAACCCGGTCTAGGTTTGATTAGCCGCATAGCGGGGTAATCGGACGTGACTGCATCAGTTGCGCTGGTAGATAGAAATGACAAGGGAGGCCAAAGCCTCCCTTGTTACATTTTGCATGCAGCGAGCAGCGGTTACTCGCTGGCATAACCCGCCGGGCCGAGTTCGGCGCCATCCAAGAGGGCGGCACCCTCCCGCATCTGCAGCCGTCCCTCGCAGAACCACTGCACCACCAGGGGGTAGATGCTGTGTTCCTGGACCTGCACCCGGGCGGCCACCTCGTCGGCACTGTCCCCTTCGAAGATGGGGACGCGAGCCTGCAGGATCACAGGGCCGCCATCCAGCTCCTCGGTGACGAAGTGGACGCTGGCACCGTGCTCGCGCTCCCCATCGTCGATGGCGCGCTGGTGGGTGTGCAGCCCCTGGTATTTCGGCAGCAACGAGGGGTGGATGTTGATCATCCGCCCGGCGAAGTGACGCACCAGATCGGCGCTCAATATCCGCATAAAGCCGGCCAGTACCACCAGATCCGGCTGATAGTCATCCATCAGGGCGAGCAGGGCGACGTCATACTCCGCCCGGCTGGCAAACTGCTGCTGGGCCAGGATGGCTGTCGCCACTCCGGCTTCTTTGGCGCGAACCAGACCATAGGCATCGGCCCTGTTGCTGATGACGCCGACCACTTCACCGGCAACCTTGCCGCTGGCGCAGTGGTCGAGAAGGGTCTGCAGGTTGCTGCCGTTGCCGGAGATCAGCACCAGGATCCGTTTCATGGGGGAGGTCATTTTATGATGACTTGCTCTTCGCCATCGGCCGCCTTGGCGATGTGGCCTATGTGCCAGGCGTTCTCGCCTTCGGCCTTGAGCAGGGCCAGCGCCTTGTCCAGCTGATCCGCCGGCAGGGCGATGATCATGCCGACACCGCAGTTGAAGGTGCGGTACATTTCGTGACAGGTGACGTTGCCAGCCTGCTGCAGCCAGCTGAACACCGCCGGCCACTGCCAGCTCTGCTCGTCGATCACCGCCTGGGTATTGGCGGGCAGCACGCGGGGGATGTTCTCCCAGAAGCCGCCACCCGTGATGTGGGACAGGGCGTGGATCTCGCACTCCTTGATGAGCTTGAGTACCGGCTTCACATAGATGCGGGTCGGCTCCAGCAGGGCGTTGGCCAGGGTGGTGTCACCCAGCGGCTGATGCACATCGGCCTTGGAGACTTCCAGGATCTTGCGCACCAGGGAGAAGCCGTTGGAGTGGGGGCCGCTCGCAGCCAGGGCGATCAGGGCATCCCCTTCGCCGACCTTGCTGCCGTCGATGATTTCGCTCTTCTCCACCACACCGACGCAGAAACCGGCGATGTCGTAGTCTTCCCCTTCATACATGCCCGGCATCTCGGCGGTTTCACCACCTACCAGGGCGCAGCCGGACTGTTCGCAGCCTGCACCTATGCCGGTGACCACGGCGGCGGCGGTGTCTACATCCAGCTTGCCGGTGGCATAGTAGTCGAGGAAGAACAGGGGCTCGGCGCCTTGCACGATGAGGTCATTGACGCACATGGCAACCAGATCGATGCCCACGGTATCGTGCTTCTTCAGATCGATGGCCAGACGCAGCTTGGTGCCCACACCGTCGGTACCGGAGACCAGTACCGGCTCCTTGTAGCCAGCAGGGATTTGACACAGGGCCCCAAAGCCGCCAAGACCACCAAGGACTTCAGGACGACGAGTGCGCTTTGACACGCCCTTGATACGTTCAACCAGTGCATTGCCGGCATCGATATCTACGCCAGCATCCTTGTAGCTCAGTGAGGTTTTGTCAGTCACGCGTATTCCCCGTCATATAGAGAAGTGGAGGGTAAAATTCGGGGCGTATTCTACCAGTGGGCGGGTAAAAGCAGAAAGAAAATCGTTTGCGCGTTTTTGCGTGGAAAAGCTCTACAAGCCGCGGCTTTTGTTGTATGATTCCGCGATTTTTTGGCGCCGGTTCGAGGAGATAGTAATGAAAGTCGTTGAAGTCAAACACCCCCTGGTCAAGCACAAGATCGGCCTGATGCGCGAAGGCGACATCAGCACCAAGCGTTTCCGTGAACTGGCCAAGGAAGTGGGCAGTCTGTTGACCTACGAAGCGACCTCTGACTTCGAAACCGAGAAAGTTACCATCGATGGCTGGAACGGGCCAGTGGAAGTTGACCAGATCAAGGGCAAGAAGGTCACCGTCGTGCCTATCCTGCGCGCCGGTCTTGGCATGATGGATGGTGTGCTCGAGCACATGCCGAGTGCCCGCGTCAGCGTGGTCGGCATCTACCGTGATGAAGAGACCCTGCAGCCGGTTCCCTATTTTGAGAAGATCGTCAGCAACATCGAAGAGCGTCTGGCCCTGGTCATCGACCCCATGCTGGCCACCGGCGGCTCCATGATCGCCACCATCGATCTGCTGAAGAAGAAGGGTTGCCAGTCCATCAAGGTGCTGGTGCTGGTTGCCGCCCCGGAAGGGATCAAGGCGCTGGAAGCCGCTCACCCCGACGTGGAGCTGTTCTGCGCCTCCATCGATCAGGGGCTGAACGAGAAGGGCTACATAGTCCCGGGTCTGGGGGATGCCGGCGACAAGATCTTCGGCACCAAGTAACCCCTGACGCCATAGCCGCTCTCTCTGAGCGCAAACGGAGCCGGCACCTTGCCGGCTCCGTCGTTTATCCCGTCCTCCGGCTTGCTGCCATGCGTGCCTTGCCGCTACCATAAGCAGCATCCCCCATTTCGAGAATCTTCTTTATGCTGAAACGCTTAGCGACTCTCCTCTGCTGTCTGCCACTCGTGGTGTCGGCTGCCCAGGTGACCGACCTCTATCAGGGCAAGGCGCCGACCAGCGGCGACATGACGGCCGCCCAGTCCCAGGCACTGGGGGAGGTGCTCGTCAAGGTGACCGGCAGGCGCGACATCCTCACCCAACCCGAGGTGGCCAAGGCGCTGGCGGCCCCCGGTGACTATGTGCAGCACTACGGCTATCAGGATGTGGGACCGGTCAAGTTTCTCAAGGCCGATTTCAACGTGGCCAAGGTCAATGCCCTGGTAGGCCAGAGCAAGTTCCCCCTGCTGGGGCCCGTCCGCCCGCAAATGGCACTCTGGCTGGTAATAGATGAAGGAGAGCGCCGCATACTGCCGGATCAGTCCAGCGACGGCTGGTCCGCCGCCCTGCGCGGCCAGGCCCAGGCCATGGGGTTGCCGGTCAGCATCCCGCTGATGGATCTCGATGACAACATGGCGGTCAGCGCCACCGATGTCTGGGGCCGCTTCGCCGACCCCATTCTCAAGGCCAGCGAGCGCTATGGCGCCGAGATGGTGGTGTTGGGCAAGCTGACGCCGGAAGGGGATAAGTGGAGCATCGACTGGGGGCTTTATGGCGCCAAGCCGGGAGCTCAGGGCGGCGCAGAGCTTACCGAGCTGACCAAGGGGGCCGGCTCAGGCACCCAGGCCGAGGTGGCACAGGGCATGGCCGATACCCTGACGGGCTGGCTGGTACAACAGTACGGCACTCGCCTGTCCGGGGTCGCCTCCAGCCAGACTCTGGTGGTGGAGGGGCTTGCCGGCATCGATGGCATGATCCAGATACAGAAGATGCTGCAGGGCATGGCCAGCGTCACCAAGGTGGCGATCGGCAAGCTGGAGGGGGACAAGGTCACCTTCAACCTCTCGCTTCAGGGAGACAAGGCCGAGCTGGTAAGGGGCCTGCAACTGGAGAGTCGCCTGCACCAGATCGAAGACAACGAGAGCGGTCTGCGTTACCAATGGTCGCAGCCCTGATGCTTTCTGCTTATCCCAACCGCCTGGCATGAAGAGTCTGTGCGGTTCTCCAGCTCGAGAGCCAGCAGTGCTAGATCGAAGACAACGAGAGCGGTCTGCGTTATCAATGGTCGCAGCCCTGACGCTTTCTGCTTATCCCAACCGCCCGGCATGACTCGGGCGGTTCTCTATCTGCCATTGCAATGATACACTTGGGCGCAAATATCACAGTCAAAGCCCAACGAGTGAAGCAACCGGCCCAACTGTCTTTAGCCGTACAATTACCGGATGATGAAACCTTCGTCAGTTTCTATCCCGGCAACAACGCCCATCTGATCACCGCCCTCAAGAATGCGGCCATCGGTCAGGGCGCTCCTTTCCTCTATTTCTGGGGAGCCAAGGGCTCCGGACGCTCCCACCTGCTACACGCTACCTGCGCCGAGGTCAATGCCCGCGACGCCGCTGCCGCCTATCTCTCTCTCGATCAGTTCGAGCAGCTGGATCCCAGCATGCTCGACGCCCTTGAAAGCCTGCCGCTGGTCTGTCTCGACAGTCTCGAAGCCATTGCCGGCAATACCGTGTGGGAGCGGGCCCTGTTCGATTTTTACAATCGCTGGAAAGAGAAAGGAGAGGGCACCCTAGTGGTGACGGGGTGCAGTGCACCGCGCAAGCTGGGTCTGCAACTGCCGGACCTCGCCTCCCGCCTGGATTGGGGTGTGAGTTTCCATCTCGACGAGCTCGATGACGAAGGCAAGCTCAGTGCCCTGCAGCTGCGTGCCGAGCTGCGGGGCTTCAAACTGCCCATCGACGTGGGTCGCTTCCTGCTCAACCGCTTGTCCCGCGACATGCGCACCTTGCTCGCCACTCTCAATCAGCTTGACAACGCCTCCTTTCGCGCCAAACGCAAGCTCACCATCCCCTTTGTCAAAGAGATCCTTGAACTCTGAGCCCTTTGGGTGTGCTTGAGCCCGAGCGACGCCGATGCAACGAGTAAAAAGAAACCCCGGCATCAAGCCGGGGTTTTGTCATTTCAAGGGGCACTGCCTATCAGTGGAACTGATCTTCTTCGGTGGAGCCGGTCAGGGCTGTTACTGAAGACTGGCCACCCTGGATGACGGTGGTGACCTTGTCGAAGTAACCCGTGCCCACCTCCTGCTGGTGCGCCACGAAGGTGTAGCCCCGCTCGGCGGCGGCAAACTCCGGCTGCTGCACCATCTCGACGTAGTGCTTCATCCCTTCGCCACGGGCGTACTGGTAGGCCAGCTCGTACATGTGGAACCACATGTTGTGGATCCCCGCGAGGGTGATGAACTGATACTTGTAGCCCATGTCGGAGAGCTCCTGCTGGAAGCGGGCGATGGTGGCATCGTCCAGGTTCTTCTTCCAGTTGAAGCTCGGGGAGCAGTTGTAGGCCAGGATCTTGTCCGGGTACTGGGCCTTGATGGCCTCGGCAAATTGACGCGCCTCGTCCAGATCCGGCTTGGCGGTCTCGCACCACACCATGTCGGCATAAGGGGCGTAAGCCAGACCACGGGAGATGGCCTGCTCGATACCGGCCTGCACCTTGTAGAAGCCCTCGGCGGTGCGCTCACCGGTCAGGAAACCGGCATCGTAGGGATCGGCGTCCGTGGTCAGCAGGTCGGCGGCGTTGGCATCGGTACGGGCGATAACCAGCGTGGTGGTGCCGCAGACGTCGGCCGCCAGACGGGCTGCGATCAGCTTTTGCACCGCTTCCTGGCTCGGTACCAGCACCTTGCCGCCCATGTGGCCGCACTTCTTGACGGAGGCGAGCTGATCTTCGAAGTGCACGCCGGCGGCGCCCGCTTCAATCATCCCCTTCATCAATTCGAAGGCGTTCAGCACGCCGCCGAAACCGGCTTCGGCATCCGCCACGATAGGCAGGAAGTAGTCGATGAAGCCCTTGTCCTGCGGGCCCACCTTGTTGGCCCACTGGATCTGGTCGGCACGGGCGAAGGAGTTGTTGATGCGCTCCACCACCGACGGCACCGAGTTGGCCGGGTAGAGGGACTGATCCGGGTACATGGTGGAGGAGAGGTTGTTGTCCGCCGCCACCTGCCAGCCGGAGAGGTAAATTGCCTCGATGCCCGCCTTGGCCTGTTGCACCGCCTGACCGCCGGTCAGCGCGCCGAGGCAGTTTACATAGCCTTTCTTGGCGCCGCCGTGGATCAGCTCCCACAGCTTGTCGGCGCCGCGCTGGGCAAGGGTATGCACCGGCTGCAGGCTGCCACGCAGGTTCACCACGTCTTCGGCGCTGTAGCCGCGTTTGATCCCTTTCCAGCGGGGGTTTTCCGCCCAGTCTTTCTCGATAGCCTGGATCTGTTGCTCACGGGTCAGTGCCATATCAGTTCCCTCTTTCATTGATTTCACGTTTCCATTGACTTGTTATTGGCGAGCCCCGCCCGGGGCCCGTGATTCAGAGCCGCTCGTATCCGGGCAGCGTCAGAAAATCGATCAGAGTGTCGGCGCAGGTGATCTGTTCCATCAGCTCGCCTGCCTCGGCAAAGCGCCCCGCCTGCCAGCGGGCCTCGCCCACCTCGGCTTTGACCACCACCTGCTCCTCGGCCAGCATCTGGCGGAACAGCGCTTTGGTCACCACCTTGCCGTTCGACAGGCTCTTGCCGTGTCGTATCCACTGCCAGATGGAGGTGCGGGATATTTCGGCGGTGGCGGCATCTTCCATCAGACCGTAGATGGGTACGCAGCCGTTGCCGTTGATCCAGGCTTCCAGGTATTGCAGGGCGACCCGGATATTGGTGCGCATGCCAGCCTCGGTGCGCTCCCCCTCGCAGGGGGCCAGCAGATCCGCCGCCGTGATGGGAGCATCCTGCTCGCGCAGCACGCCGAGCTGGTTTTTGGCGCCAGCCAGGATGGCGGCGTTGAACACCGCCATGGCGGTATCGGCGAGGCCGGGGTGGGCAACCCAGGTGCCGTCGTGGCCGTTGTTGGCTTCACGCTCCTTGTCCGCTTTCACCTTGGCGAAGACCTCGGCGTTCACTGCCGGATCTTTGGCCGGAATGAAGGCCGCCATGCCACCCATGGCCAGGGCGCCGCGCTTGTGACAGGTCTTGATCAGCAGCCGTGAATAAGCAGACAGGAAGGGCTTGTCCATGGTCACCACCTGGCGGTCCGGCAGGACACGGTCAGGATGGTTCTTCAAAGTCTTGATGTAGCTGAAGATGTAGTCCCAGCGGCCGCAGTTCAGCGCCACTATGTGATCCTTCATCTGATAGAGCAGCTCGTCCATTTCGAACACCGCCGGCAGAGTTTCGATCAGCACGGTGGCCTTGATGGTGCCGCGGGGCAGGCCGAACCTGTCCTCGGTCCAGGCGAACACCTCGCTCCACCAACGGCCTTCCAGATGACTCTGCAGCTTGGGCAGGTAGAAGTAGGGGCCCGACCCCTTGGCCAGCAGCGCCTGATGGTTGTGCAGGAAGTAGAGCGCGAAGTCGAACAGGCCGCCCGGGATGGGCGCACCATCGAAGGTGACGTGTTTTTCCGGCAGGTGCAGACCACGGACCCGGCAGATGAGGACGGCCGGATCGGCGTTCAGGTTGTAAGCCTTCCCTTCCGGACTGGTGTAGGAGACGGTGCCGTTGACCGCATCGCGCAGGTTGATTTGCCCCTCGATCACCTTGTTCCAGGCCGGCGCCAGTGAGTCCTCGAAGTCCGCCATGAACACTTTGACATTGGCGTTGAGGGCATTGATGACCATCTTGCGCTCGACCGGGCCGGTGATCTCCACACGCCTGTCTTGCAGATCGGCGGGGATGCCGCGAATGGTCCAGTCACCGGCACGGATGTGGGCGGTTTCGGGCAGGAAGTCCGGCAACTCGCCGCCATCGATGCGGGCCTGGCGAGCCACCCGTTGTTTCAGCAGCTCATTGCGCTGAGGAGCGAAGCGTTCCACCAGTTCGGACACCAGGGCCACCGCATCCGGCGTCAGGATCTGCGCGTAATCGGGAAGCATCTCGCCTTGGATGTGCAGACGGGTGCTGCTGATGGTCTGGGCCGGTGCCGACATAGGTTTCACTCCTTTGAAAGTTACATTTTGAACTTACTAACTACGACTAACGTCTATATCCCTTTCTCTCAAACTCCCCGTAGCAGCGGGGTAACACGACTCATAAGGTGCAAAATAATGCTTGGTCCGTCAACTTGATTTTTAAAACGAGTGTTTTTGGTTGGTGTTTAAGTTTATGTTTTTAAAGTATTTATAAGATTAGCATAAAAGCTCTACGCAGATGGTTATGCTCTCGGTTGACGGAGCCGTCAGGGGGGATGAATGAACCGGGTATGGCACATCGAAAATGTAATTAATTACGTAATAAAATTACCAGTGCAAAAACAAATCCCGACCTTACTCCAGGCTTTGTGAAAACAGCTGTATGAAATACCTACAGCCAACACAGTCAGCATCTGGCGTGCGAAGCCATTGATAGGTGAACTACCGTTTAAAACTGGAAGAGTGAATCTTGCGAAACGGAGGCGTTAGGAGGCGAGTGATGGAAATGACGAGCAATAACGTAGGTTTGTATCAAGGGGCGGGAGCAAGGGAGAGGAGGATGAAGGGGAGCTTAGTAGTGAATAACACCAATTAATAGATGGTTATCAGCATTTTATGGTTATTTTTGTTGGCGGCTTTTTAGCCGGGACGAGATGGGGTGCCGGACAGCAAAACCGGCCTTTCATCCGCGGTGTTGGAGAGGGGCTGGGCCAGATCCGCCTCAGTAGTCATCATCCGGCGCGGCGAGATCGATCACGTCGAGATGCACTGTACCGCCGAGGCTGGCGTCGGTGGATTCGAGTTCGGAATGAGGTGAGGAGATAAGGGGCTGATCGGGCTGAGTGTCAACAGTCTGGGTCATGGGTGCTTGCCTCAATGGATTGCAAGCCGGTTGGTGATTCCCTCACCCTGATGCCACCTCCCTGTCTGATGGCCGGCGGAAAAGTGGCGTATCCTAGCGGGACTTTGTGAAAGCTTCAAGTGGTTCTGTATAAAATTTATTCCGTCACCGCCCTGATGAAAGGCGGTGAGATGGGACAAGAAGAAGGCATGCCAGAGGGAAGGGAGGCAACAGACAAAAAAATAGCCCAGTCGTTTGACTGGGCTATTTTCGGGGAAAATGGTCGGTGTGAGAGGATTCGAACCTCCGACCCTCTACACCCCATGCAGATGCGCTACCTGGCTGCGCTACACACCGACGGAGTCAGCTTGGCTGACGGGAAAGGAGTCTAATAGGATGAACAGTAGGGTGCAACTCCTTTTTTATCAGGGAGATGCCGATTGCTTCTTTATTGTTCAACCAAGATGCGACTTGGGCCCTGGCGGGAGTTTTGGCATAATCGCCGCCCCGTATTGCCAGGAGATTCCGGCATCAAGCTTCTTTGCTGGTCTATCCGATTGTTGCCAATGACCGGCAGACAATAAGCCGCAAGTAAACGCCAGCAACCCGTCAGAGAGAGGAACAGGGTGTGAAATCATCAGACGTCACAGAACCGGTAAGCCAGAGTGAGCAGGACGAGCACTGGATGCGTCATGCCATGGCCCTGGCGGCCAGGGCGGAAGGGATAGGCGAGATCCCGGTCGGTGCCGTGCTGGTGCTGGGGGACGAGGTGGTCGGCGAGGGGTGGAACCGCTCCATCAGCGCCCATGACGCCTGCGCCCATGCGGAGATCATGGCGATCCGTGCTGCCGGTATCACGCTGGAGAACTACCGGCTGCTCGACACCACCCTCTATGTGACCCTGGAGCCCTGCTGCATGTGTGCCGGTGCGCTCATCCACAGCCGGGTGAGGCGGGTGGTTTACGGGGCCCGCGATCTCAAGACCGGGGCTGCGGGCTCGGTGTTCGAGATTTTGCAGGACCCGCGCCACAACCACAGCGTCGAGCTGACGGGCGGTGTGCTGGCAGAGGCGTGTTCGGCCCAGTTATCGGACTTCTTCAGGCGGCGCCGCGCCGAGAAGAAGGCGGCCAGAGAGGCGCTGAAACAAAGTGGTGGCCCAGCCGTCTGAAGCCGACGGTGGGAGCAGTCTTGCTCCCACCCTTGATTTCTTCACATATCCTCAAATAAAACAAATGGTTGGCATTTTTATTACCAGCAATGCCCTGCCTGAATCCCCCTCGAAATAACCTCTTCACAGAGGCTCTTGATGTAACAAAACTGTCACGCAACCGCCATATAATACCGCCAAGCCTAGCTCACATTGAGGTCTTGCATGTCATCGGAATCGTTAAACCTGGTCATGGCGGGCAGTAGAAAACGCCGGATCAAGGATAAATTGGCCAAATACGGCGTCACCACAGGGGGAGCCCTGGTACTGGTGGCGCTGCTGCTTATCTTCTTCTACCTGCTCTATGTGGTGAAACCCATCTTCAATGGCGCCAGCGTAGAGGCAACCTCCTCTTTTACCCTGCCGACGCAGGGCAAGACGGCATGGCTCGGTGTCGAGGAGCAGAACGAGATAGGGTATCGCTTCAACGACCAGGGTCAGGTCAGTTTCTTCGCCATCAAGGCGGATGATAACGTCAAGGTGGGCCAGGTGCTGGGTCAGACCGGTGTCACCGGTGACGTCAGCGCCGTCGCCGTGCCGGCACCGGGCCAGAAGCTCATCGCCTATGGCTTTGCCGATGGCAAGGCCATTGTGGTGCAGCCCTCTTTCAAGGTCTCCTATCCGAATGACGTGCGTGTCATCGAGCCCAGCCTGCAATATCCCTTCGGCGAAGAGCCCGTGGTGATAGATCCCAAGGGCAAGGCGCTGAACCGCATAGTGTTCGAGGCGACCAAGGACAAGATGGCCACCGCCGCCGTGACCGAGGATGGCCGCGGCGTGATGACGGTGATGAGCGGCGAGGAAAACTTCCTCTCCGGCGAAGTCGAGTGGAGCAGCCAGAACTACAGCATTCCCTCCCTGCCTCGTCACGTGGATCAGATGCTGCTGACCCCCAATCTGCGCATCCTGTTCGTGCGCGAGGGCAATCGCCTGTCGGTCTATGACATCCACAACCTGAGCGATATCTCCCTGCGCGACGTCATGGAGATCAATGCTCCCAACGCCGACGTGACCCAGGTTGCCCTGCTCTCCGGCGCCTCCTCCCTGCTGGTGGGTAATGACAATGGCGTCATCTCCCAGTGGTTCGAGGTGGCAAAGGATGGCAAGCGCCAGTTCACCCAGATCCGTGACTTCAAGGGCGACGGCCCGGTCGCGCTGCTGACCCCGGAGCATTTCCGCAAGGGCTTCATCAGCGCCGCCAAAGATGGCACCATCAACTTCTTCCACGCCACCGGCGAGGCCAAGCTGCTCGGTGAGACCATCGAAGGCGGCGCCCTGGCGGCTCTGGCCATCTCTCCCCGTCACAATCTGTTGCTGACCCAGCAGGGGGATACTTTCAAGGTATTTGACGTGGAAAACGATCACCCCGAGGTGACCTGGTCGGCCCTGTGGCAAGAGGTGTGGTACGAAGGCTATCCCGAGCCCATGTATGTGTGGCAGTCCACCTCCGCCAGCAACGACTTCGAAGCCAAGCTGAGCCTAGTGCCCCTGGTATTCGGGACTCTCAAGGCCTCCTTCTACGCCATGCTGTTCGCGGTACCGCTCGGCGTGGCAGGCGCCATCTACACCGCCTACTTCATGTCGGCGGGCCTGCGTAAATACGTCAAGCCGACGGTGGAGATCATGGCGGCGCTGCCGACCGTCATCCTCGGCTTCCTGGCGGGTCTGTGGCTGGCACCCATCATCGAGGGGGCGCTGCCAGGGGTGATCCTGCTGCTGCTGTTGCTGCCGATGGGCATGTTGCTCACCGCCCTGGTGTGGAACTACCTGCCGGAGCGTGGCCGCTCCTGGCTGCCGGAGGGCTGGCACGCCATCCTACTCATTCCTGTGCTGCTCCTGATTGGCTGGGGCGCCTTCGCCTTGAGCCCGCTCATCGAGAATGCCTTCATGCACGGGGATTCGCGTATCTGGCTGACCCACGAGATGGGCATCAAGTTTGACCAGCGCAACTCCCTGGTGGTCGGTATCGCCATGGGCTTCGCCGTCATACCCACCATCTTCTCCATCGCCGAGGATGCGGTCTTCTCGGTGCCCAAGCACCTGACCCAGGGCTCGCTGGCGCTCGGCGCCACCCCTTGGCAGACCCTGAGCCGGGTGGTGATCCTGACCGCGAGTCCGGGCATCTTCTCGGCGGTGATGATGGGCCTGGGCCGCGCCGTGGGCGAGACCATGATAGTGCTGATGGCCACCGGCAACACCCCCATCATGGACTTCTCCATGTTCCAGGGGCTGCGTACCCTGGCGGCGAACATAGCGGTGGAAATGCCGGAGTCGGAAGTGGGCAGCTCCCACTACCGGGTGCTCTTCCTCGCGGCCTTCGTCCTCTTCGTATTCACCTTTATGTTCAACACCCTGGCCGAGTTCATCCGTCAGCGGTTGCGTGAAAAGTACAGCTCTCTGTAAGGACTAAGGAATCGACAATGGGTAAGTGGTTTAAATCGGGGGCCCCCTGGATCTGGATGACGGGCGGTGCCGTCAGCCTGAGTCTGGTGGCCGTACTGGGTCTGTTGTTGCTGATCGGCTGGCGCGGTCTGGTCTATTTCTGGCCGCACCCCATCTATGAGTGGCAGCTTGAGGACGCCAGCGGCAACAAGAGCGTGCTGATCGGCGAGATCAATGACCGCGAGATGGTGCCGGTGGAGCGGCTGCGCGCGGCGGGTCAGGCACTGGAGGGGGAGGAGCGCGAGCTGCTGACCCGCTATCTGGTCAAGACCGGCAACCGTGAGTTCGTCGATCTCGATTTTCGCTGGGTGCTGGAGACCGACATCAAGTCCCGTACCCAGCCCGCCGAGCTCGCCATGGTCGAGCGCACCACCAACGGCAACTTCTACGGTTACATCACCTCGGTGAAAGAGGATGGCCGCGAGCTGACCCAGGATATGCATCCAGCCTTGCAGCGGGTGCTGGCCCGAGCCAACGCCCTGTCGGAACAGGCCAACGATCTGCAAAAGGGTGACATCGGCAGCATCAACTATCAGCTCGAGAAGTTGCGCCTCAAGGAGCGCAAGGCGGAGCTGGAAGGGGAGCTGACCGACGCGCTCAAGGCGGATCTCGCCGCGCAGCGTCAGGCCCTGAACGATCGCTATCAGGTGCTGGAGAAGGAACTCTTCTCCCTGCGTGCCCAGGCGGACAGAGACGCCATCACGGTCAAGGACATGCGTGGCGAGCAGGTGACCATGCCCATGTCCAAGGTGCTGGACGTGGTCTGGCCCAACGACATGAGCCTGCCCGCCAAGGTCGGTCACTGGTTCCATCAGATTGGCAAGTTCGTCTCCGACGATCCCCGTGAGGCCAACACCGAGGGCGGCGTCTTCCCGGCCATCTTCGGCACTGTCTTCATGGTGTTGCTGATGGCCATCATAGTGACGCCCCTTGGCGTAGTGGCCGCTGTCTACCTGCACGAGTACGCGGGCAAGAACAGCCTGACCAAGATCATCCGCATCGCGGTGATCAACCTGGCGGGTGTGCCCTCCATCGTCTACGGCGTGTTCGGTCTGGGCTTCTTCGTCTACACGCTCGGTGGTTCCTTGGACCAGCTGTTCTACCCGGAAGCGCTGCCGAGCCCGACCTTTGGCTCCCCCGGTGTCATCTGGTCGGCGCTGACCCTGGCCATCCTGACCCTGCCGGTGGTGATCGTCTCCACCGAAGAGGGGCTGGCCCGGATCCCGAGCACCATTCGTCAGGGCTCCCTGGCACTGGGTGCCACCCAGGCCGAGACCCTGTGGCGCATAGTGCTGCCGATGGCGAGCCCGGCCATCATGACCGGCCTCATCCTGGCCATCGCCCGGGCGGCCGGTGAAGTGGCGCCGCTGATGCTGGTAGGGGTGGTGAAGCTTGCTCCCACGTTGCCGATGGATGGCAACTTCCCGTACCTGCACGTAGAGCGCAAGTTCATGCACCTGGGCTTCCACATCTATGACGTCGGTTTCCAGAGCCCGAACGTCGAGGCGGCGCGGCCCCTGGTCTACGCCACCTCCTTCCTGCTGGTGACGGTGATCGTGGGACTCAACCTGACGGCTATCGGTATCCGTAACCACTTGCGCGAGAAATTCCGGTCGCTGGAACATTAATCCAGCCACCCCCTGAGACAAGAGATGCGCGGCCCGGCGGCCGCCATCAACAGCATGATGGTCGCCGGAGTGTATCCGGCCACCTTGAACTGATTTGAGGTAACAGATGATCAACGTAACACCGACTTCGACCCAGCATACCGCCCTGGACCTGCTCAACCTGAGCCCGGAGCAGACTGCCCTGGAGGTCAAGGATCTCAACCTGTACTACGGCAACAAGCAGGCGCTGTTCAACGTCAACATGAAGATCCCCAAAGGCCAGGTCACCGCCTTTATCGGCCCGTCCGGTTGTGGCAAGTCCACCCTGCTGCGCTGCATCAACCGGATGAACGATCTGGTGGAGATCTGCCGCATCGAGGGGGAGATCCAGCTGCACGGTCACAACATCTACGACAAGAGCGTGGATGTCTCCGCCCTGCGCCGTCAGGTGGGGATGGTGTTCCAGCGCCCTAACCCCTTCCCGAAATCCATCTACGAGAACGTGGTCTATGGCCTGCGCCTGCAGGGCATCAATGACAGACGCACCTTGGACGAGGCGGCCGAGCGCTCACTGCGCGGCGCGGCCCTGTGGGAAGAGGTGAAGGATCGCCTGCACGACAACGCGTTCGGCCTCTCAGGTGGTCAGCAGCAGCGTCTGGTGATCGCCCGTGCCATCGCCATCGAGCCGGAAGTGCTGTTGCTCGATGAACCGACTTCGGCGCTCGACCCCATCTCCACCCTCACCATCGAGGAGCTGATCAACGAGCTCAAGAGCCAGTTCACCGTGGTGATAGTGACCCACAACATGCAGCAGGCGGCGCGGGTGTCGGATCAGACCGCCTTCATGTACATGGGCGAGCTCATCGAGTACTCGAACACCAACACCATCTTCACCACCCCGGCCAAGAAGAAGACCGAGGACTACATCACCGGTCGTTACGGCTAAGAGATGAGGATGACTGACATGAACCACAAGAAACAGATTGGCGGTCGGTTCAACGGCTAAGGCATAATCGGAGCAACAAGGATTATTTGTATGGACAATATGAACCTCAATAAACACATCTCCGGTCAGTTCAATGCCGAGCTCGAGAACGTGCGCAACCAGGTGCTGGTGATGGGCGGTCTGGTGGAGCAGCAGCTGACCGACGCCATCTCCGCCATTCACATCCAGGATCTGGATGCGGCGCGCAAGATAGTGGCCAACGACCACAAGGTCAACGCCATGGAAGTGGCCATAGACGAGGAGTGCACCCGCATCATCGCCAAGCGCCAGCCTACCGCGTCCGACCTGCGCCTGGTGATGGCCATCATCAAGACCATCACCGATCTGGAGCGCATCGGCGATGTGGCGGACAAGATAGCCCGCATGCTGACCGACAACGCCAACAAGCCGCAACCGCCGCTGGTGTCGCTCGAAAACATGGGTCGTCGCACCATCAAGATGCTGCACGACGTGCTCGACGCCTTCGCCCGCATGGATCTGGAGGCGGCCATCGCCGTCTACAAGGAAGATGACAAGGTGGACAGGGAGTACGAGTCCATCATCCGCGAGCTGATGACCTACATGATGGAAGATCCCCGCACCATCCCTCAGGTACTCAACGTCCTGTGGGCGGCGCGTGCCATCGAGCGGGTCGGCGATCGCTGCCAGCACATCTGCGAATACATCGTCTATTACGTCAAGGGCAAGGACGTACGCCACACCAAGGCGGATGAACTGAGCGACCTGCTCGGCAAGCATTGAATCCACGATGAATAAAAAGGCGCGTTGAGCGCCTTTTTTATTGCATCGGGGGACGGCTTAAGATAACGCGCCCCACGGGGCGCTTTTCTGCTAGAATATTGCCCCTGTGTGAGTCCCGGATGGAGTCACGGTCCGGTTTCCCGGGCCCAGTTTGCCGTCTTGTGCTAAGGCGGCTGTCGCAATAGGTTAATCATGAGTTTTGCCGATAGTTTGTTCTTTCTGATGCTGCTGGTCGCCGGCAGTGTGTTCTTCTCGCTTTCCGAGATCTCTCTCGCCGCCTCCCGCAAGATCAAGTTGCAGGTGATGGCCGACGAGGGCAATCGCCATGCCGAAAAAGTGCTGGCGCTGCAAGCCCAGCCGGGTAACTTCTTTACCGTGGTGCAGATTGGCCTCAATACGGTCGCCATCCTGGGCGGCATCCTGGGGGAATCAGCCCTGAACCCCGCCATCAAGCAGTTCGTCGCCGGCTTCTATCAGGGCCCCTGGCTCGGCCAGATAAGCTCTGCAGCCTCCTTCGTCTTCGTCACCGGCATGTTCATCCTGATAGCGGACTTGATGCCCAAGCGCCTCGCCATGACCATGCCGGAGCGGATCGCCGTGGTGGTAGTGCGCCCCATGCTGCTGTGCGTGACCCTGCTGATGCCGCTGGTGTGGTTCTTCAACGGTCTGGCCAACGCCCTGTTCCGCCTGCTGCGGGTCTCCATGGTGCGCAACGACGAGATTACCTCGGACGACATCTATGCGGTGATGGATGCGGGCGCCGAGGCCGGTGTCATCCAGCGAGAGGAGCATCAGCTCATCGAGAACGTGTTCGAGCTGCAGTCCCTTGGCGTCACCTCCGCCATGACGGCCCGCGAAAGCCTCATCTACTTCACCCTGCAAGAGGGGGAGGAGAGCATCAAGGCCAAGATTGCCGAGCATCCCCACAACAAGTTCCTGGTGTGCGACCACAACCTCGACAGCATCAAGGGGTTCGTGGACGCCAAGGAGCTGCTGATCCGCGTCATCAGCGGCCAGAGCATCGATCTCAACAGCGGATCCCTGGTGCAGAGCGTCATCATCATTCCCGACACCCTCAACCTCTACGAGGCGATGGAGTACTTCAAGAACCATCGCGGTGATTTCGCCGTGGTGATGAACGAGTACGCCCTGGTGGTGGGCATCGTCACCATGAATGACCTGATGAGCACCGTCATGGGGGAGTGGGCCACTCACGTGGTGGAAGAGCAGATCGTCCAGCGGGACGAGAACTCCTGGCTGGTGGACGGGGTCACTCCCATCTCCGACGTCATGCGGGCCTTCGACATCGAGGAGTTCCCGGAGAGTCAGAACTACGAGACCATCGCCGGTTTCATCATGTTCATGCTGCGCAAGATCCCCAAGCGTACCGATTCGGTGAAATACGCGGGCTACAAGTTCGAAGTGGTGGACATCGACAGCTACAAGATCGATCAGCTGCTGGTCACCCGGGTGGAGCCTGTGCTGGCCGAGAAACCCGCCCTGGAATCGTGAAAGGAAGTTATCAAGGAGTCATGAAGATGCCGTCTTATTCCCGTGCGCTCGCCTGCGTGGCGCTTGCCCTTGCGCTGGGGGCCTGCAGCCAGAGCGCGCCCCGCAACCCCGCCGCCGCCCCCAAGCC
>NZ_CDBZ01000170.1 GCF_000819985.1 Aeromonas media
CACGATCACAACGCCCCCGCCCGGGGTCTCCAGCGTGGTGCTGGTGCCCGTCGTTGCGGTGACGGTACCGACCAGCAACGGGTCGGCACCGGGGAGCAGCGCTTGGAACTGCTTGAACAGGTTCATACAAATCGCTCCACACTCAGTTGCTGGCGCACCGTCATGGCTCGGCCCTGCATTCCAGCCGCGACCCTGACCCCTCGGTTAAAGCCCTTCCAGCCATCGACCGCCAGCAGCGCCCCGGGCAGGATGAGCCCGGTGTCGCTTGAGAGCGGCAGTTCGATGGTCTGGGTGCGCCTCGGCATGGTCTTGGCCAGCCCCACCACACCTTGGGCGCGAGCTGCCACCACATCGCACACCAGAGGGTGGGTGATGGCCGGAGCCTGCCGATCCCCTGCCGTGCCTTGGCGCAGCACCCGGGCATTGATGCCCTGATGGCCACCGTTCACATAGATGCCGTTCGCCGCCTGCCCCGGCTGGAAGTCGCTGCCCAGCGTCGTGATGATGGCGCGGGGGATGGCCACGTCTGCCAGCGCCCCGTCGAGCTGCCAGGGTACGGTCGGATAGCGCGGCTTGATGACCAGGTGCCGCTCGCGCTGGTGCGGCAGCACGAACCCGCCCGCCGCCTCTGCCAGATACTTGATCGCTTCGATGGGGGTCTGGCTCTCCAGACTGAAGAAGCCGCCGGGTACCAGCCAATCCGGCGCCTGCCAGTCCAGGGTCCAGCCGTAAGGCAGCAGCGCCTCCGCGAGCTGGGCCATGGTAGCAGCCCCGATCTCACTCACCGCCTGGGGTAACACGTGGGTTGGCGACAGGTAGGCTGTGCGCGAGCGCCCAGTCAGGGTCGCCGACTCGCGGGCAAAGCTCTGGCTCGACTGCCAGCCATCGCACACGCAATCCCACTGCTGGCCGTTGACATGGATGCTCACCTCCTCCTCATCCGTCATTTCGGCCGCCGCGATGCGCGGGATCTGGGACGTGAACTGCCAGGCCCAGGAGTCGGTATCGAGTTCGATGCTCAGCGAGGTGGCGGGGATGTCGATCCCGTCCCTGACCCGCACAATGCTTGCTGCGTTGCTCACCAGGTAAACCCTCCGGGTTGGTATAACGATGTGGGCCTGCCCGAACCAGACGAACTCCAGGGAGGCATCCCCCCGGGGGCGGCCAAACGCCAGCACCTTGGTGCGCTTGTCCGGTCGCTCCGGCTTGATGGGTGGCTTGGGAGGTGGCGAGGTTCCCCAGGGGGGCTGCATCGCCTCCTCCCACCGCTCCAGCCAGCCCTTGTGCAGGGGCAGACCCAGCTGCCACTGCTGGCCGCTCAGGGTGGCCCCTTGCGGGGCGCCCTGCTGCCAGCTGCCTGGCTGCCAGACCTTGTCCTGGCGCGGCGGGTTGCGATACCCGCTCACCTGCCAGCGGCTGACCGGCGCCCCTTCTACCCAGAGCGAGCGGGTGACGGCATGGCCTGGCGGCAGGCTGTCGAACCCCTGGCCATGGCTCGCGCCAAGCGGCAGGGCCTCGTCAAACAGCCCCCGCACCGGCTCATGGTGGCGGGGCAGCTGCTCACTGAGATCCACCACCACCGCCATCAAGGCCCCGGCCTCCTGCCAGTCACCCTGGCAGGTCGCGGGGGTCAGGGCGGGGCGTTGCCAGTCGCTGGCCACCGCCGTGGTCACCAGGGCGGCCCTGTCCCAATCCCCGACGCTGGTGTGGCTCGGCCCCCTGTACACGTTGATGTCATAACCGGCCTCAATGTCGTGCAGCACCGCCCGGGTGGTGCTGGCCAGGGTGGCCTCGATGACCACGGTGGCGCTGACGACGGCCACCGGCGCCGCCAGTTCGGCGCTCAGGTGACCGGGGTGAACCAGCCCGGCCGAGGTGGCCAGCACCGGTTCGGCGCTTCTCCCTTGCAGCAGCGAGGGCAACACCAGCCCAGGCGAACAGGCCAGGCTGGGCGGCAGGCTGGTGCCCTGCAACACCGCCACGTAGCGCACCACCAGGAGCGGGTTCAGCTCCAGGGCGGCATTGGTCTTGCGGGCCTTGCGCAGTTCAAGCCGGGCGTCTGTTCTGGCCATGCTGACCTCGTGGCTCACGGGGAGCGGTTAGGGTTCGGTAAAGATGGCGTCGTTGATACGCACCATGGCGCCGGTAAACAGTTCGGTGGCGGGGATCTCGATGTCGGCGCCGCTCTCCGGTGGCCCTACGTCGAGATCCGCCACAAAGCCCCCGTCCCGGTTGGCGATGCGCCCCCAGGCGTGGATCCCGCTGGCAGTTGCCATCTGCTTGGCCAGAGGCTTGAGGGTCAGCACCCCGCCCGTCACGCTCTGGGCGCAGGGGTGGGGGAACTGCAGCGCCACCAATAGCACCTGGCTGGTGATGGCCGCCCCGGAGGCGGGCCTCGGGCCGGTGTAGATCTTGAGGGTCGCGGCGCCCGCGCGGCCCTCGTCGATGGCAGCCGCGAGCAGTTGGGCGCGGCCGGTGCGCAGGGCATCAGAGAAAACGAGCATATCAACCTCCGCAGATAGTGCTGCAGGTAGTGCGGCCCGGTCAGACCAGGCCAACCCCCTCACTGGGGGCGTAGGGGGTGGGGAGCTGGTAGTCGGCCGCCACGGCGTTGTAATCGGCGGGGCCGAAGGCCGGATCGTCCTGAGCAACCAGCATGTAACGGCGATTGAGCCAGAGCAGATCGAACCGGTACTTGCCGTCACTGGCCCGGCTGTAGGTCTCCCCGATGAGGTTGCCCGCCTGGTCGAGGCAGAGCACCCGGCGCCGGACCCCTTCCCCGTCGATGGTGACCGTGCTCTCGATGTAGCCCTGCAGCACGTTCTGGTTGCCGTCCCTGAGCCAGTTCAGATCCTGCCCAAGACAAAGCGGGTCAGTCGTCACGGCGGCAGCCGGCATGGGGCCGGCATAGACATAACCAGGGGTGCCGCGCCAGGCCACATCCTGCGGCACAAACTGGCTGTGCGGCTCCTGGTTGGCGGGGATGGCGGTGATGGGTTGGTTCTTGAACACATAGGGCTTATTCAATAGATCTGCCCGTGCCTGCCGCTCTGCGGCCGTCAACTCGCGGTTGTAGAACGCCACATGAGCCAGATAGGCCGATGTGGCAAAACTGCCACCCCGAGAAAACAGGTGAATGGGCAGGGTGCCCTGGTTACCCTGGGTGCCGTTGCCAGTGGCGACCGTCCACTCCTTGAGAAGCTGGCCGTTCATATAGAACTTGCTCACGCCCAAGGCACTGGTAAACACCATATGGCAGAGCAGCAGCACCGGCCCAGCGCGCCCATTGTTAGGGAAGGTGCG
>NZ_CDBZ01000171.1 GCF_000819985.1 Aeromonas media
CGCCTGCGTTCCCTCTCCCCCGTTCATTACAAAGCCAATGAGGTGACCCCATGACCCCCAGCCAACGCGTCAGCGCCGTGTTTGCCGAGCAGTTTGAGCAACAACCCGACCTGCTGGTGCGCGCCCCCGGCCGCGTCAACCTCATCGGCGAGCACACCGACTACAACGACGGCTTCGTGCTGCCCTGTGCCATCGACTACGAGACCTGCGTCGCCATCGGCCTGCGCAGCGACAACCTGGTGCACGTGATCGCCGCCGACTACGGCAACCAGCGGGATCTGTTCAGTCTGGACAAGCCCATCACCCATCACCCGGACCAGCGCTGGAGCGACTACATCCGCGGCGTGGTGAAGCATCTGCAGGCCCGTGGCCACGCCCTGCGCGGCCTCAACCTGGTGGTCTCGGGCAACGTGCCCCAGGGCACCGGCCTCTCCTCCTCCGCCTCCCTGGAGGTGGCCATCGGTCAGGCCTTCAAGGAAGCCCTGGGGCTTGCCATCAGCCAGGCCGAGATCGCCCTCAACGGCCAGCAGGCGGAGAACCAGTTCGTCGGCTGCAACTGCGGCATCATGGATCAGATGATCTCCGCCAGCGGCGAACGGGATCATGCCCTGTTGCTGGACTGCCGCACCCTGGAGACCCGTCTCATCCCCATGCCCACTGATCTGGCGGTGCTGATCGTCAACTCCAACGTGCGCCGCGGCCTGGTGGACAGCGAATACAACACCCGCCGCCAGCAGTGCGAGACCGCCGCCCGTCACTACGGGGTCAAGGCGCTGCGTGACCTGGATCTGGCCGCGCTGGAAGCGGGCAAGGCCGGGCTGGACGAGGCCTGCTACCGCCGTGCCCGCCACGTGGTGGGGGAGAATGCCCGCACCCTGGCCGCCGCCGACGCCCTGGCGAGCGGCGATCTGGTGCGCCTCGGCGAGCTGATGGGTCAATCCCATGCCGCCATGCGCGATGACTTCGAGATCACGGTACCCCCTATCGACGGCCTAGTGGAGATCATCAAGGCCCAGATCGGCAGCGAAGGCGGTGTGCGGATGACCGGCGGCGGCTTCGGCGGATGCGTGGTGGCCCTGCTGCGCCCGGAGCGGGTG
>NZ_CDBZ01000172.1 GCF_000819985.1 Aeromonas media
TGTTCACGATCTCGCCCTGCTGGAGTGCCTGGTCTTTTTGACCCGTTTTTATGGTGTGCCCAATAGCCAGGATGCCCTCACAACGGGTTTGCCACTGGTCTCGGGCCGTCTGAGCACGGCACTCTTCAGCCGCGCTGCCGAACGTGGCGGTCTGTCCGCCCGTGAGGTCATCCAGCCACTCGAACAGATATCCCCCCTGCTGTTGCCCTGCGTCTTGCAGACGCGCCATGGCGGCGCCTGCATCCTGTTGGAATGGAGCAAGGACAGGAGCCAGGCCAAGGTCATCTTCCCCCAGGCCGGTGACGCGGCGCAGTGGGTCAGCACAGCCCAGCTGGGCGACGAGTACAACGGCCGGCTGTTCTTCGTCAAGAAGCAGTTCAAGTTTGATGAACGCTCCCCCAAGGTGCTGGAGACCCGGGACGGTCACTGGTTCTGGAGCACGCTGTTTGAATCTCGCGGCATCTATCGCGATGTGCTGATTGCCTCCATTCTCATCAACCTCTTTGCGGTGGCCAGCCCTCTGTTCACCATGAATGTCTACGACAAGATAGTGCCCAACCTGGCGTTCGACTCCCTCTGGGTGCTGGCGGTAGGGGCCATGGTAGTGTTTACCTTTGACTTCGTGATGCGCCAGTTGCGCAGCTACTTTATCGACATTGCCGGCAAGAAATCGGATGTGCTGCTGTCGGCCAAGATCTTTGCCAAGGTCATGGGGATGAAGATGGAGTCCCGCCCTGCCTCGACGGGGGCGTTCGCCAAGCATCTGCAGGAGTTTGAATCGGTGCGGGAGTTCTTCACCTCCGCCACAGTATCGACCCTGATTGATCTGCCGTTTGCGGTCTTCTTCCTCTTTATCATCTGGCTGTTTGCCGGCGTCATGGTGGTAGTGCCCATCGTCGCCATGCTGATCCTGGTGGCCTACAGCTTCTATATCCAGGCACCGCTCAAGCAGTCCATCGAGGAGGGCTCCCGCCTGGCCTCCCAGAAGAACGCCAACCTGATCGAAAGCATCTCCGGCCTTGAGACCGTCAAGATCTTCGGCGCCGAGAGCATGTTCCAGCACCGCTGGGAGCAGGCGGTGTCCCACATCTCAACCTGGGGCGTGCAGACCCGTCGCATCACCAACTCCATGTCCTCTCTGGCGAGCTATATCCAGCAGGTGGTGACAGTGGGGTTGGTCATCGTCGGGGTCTACCAGATCTCCGAAGGGCTGGTGACCATGGGGGGCATGATCGCCGCCGTCATGCTGTCCAGCCGCGCCATCGCTCCCATGGTGCAGCTCTCCGTGCTGTCGACCCGCTACAACCAGGCCAAGTCCGCCCTGGAGATCCTGGAGAAGATCATGATGACGCCGGGCGAGCAGGAGGAGGGCAAGCAGTACATTCACCACCCCATCATCCAGGGCCGCATCGAGTTCGAAAACGTCTCCTTCAAATACCCGGGCATGGAAAGCAGCACCCTGCACAACATCAACCTGCGCATCGAGCCGGGGGAGAAGGTGGCCATCATAGGGCGGATCGGGGCGGGCAAGACCACCCTTGAGAAGCTGCTGATGGGGCTCTACCGACCGACGGACGGTCTGGTGCGCCTCGATGGCTTCGAGCTGGATCAGTTGCCGCCAGCCGCCATCCGTCGCAACATCGGCTGTGTGCCGCAGGACGTGACACTCTTCTTTGGCTCGGTGCGAGACAACATCATGCTGGGCAACCCGCTGGTGGATGATGCCCGGGTTGTGCGCGCCGCCAAGCGGGCCGGCGTCACCAACTTCACCAATCGGGATCCCAATGGGCTGGACCGGCAGATAGGCGAGGGGGGGCGTCAGCTCTCGGGTGGTCAGCGCCAGGCCATTTTGCTGGCCCGTGCCCTGCTCAACGATCCCCCCATCCTGGTGATGGATGAGCCAACATCCAACATGGACAACCAGTCAGAGATGCATGTGAAGCAGGAGCTGGCCAGGCTGGGTCCTGAAACCACGCTGATCCTCATTACCCACAAAACCTCCATGCTGGATGTGGCCTCCCGGGTCATCGTCGTGGAACAGGGAAAGATAGTGGCTGACGGCCCCAAGGAGACGGTGCTGCAACAACTGAAGGAAGGCAAGGTGCGGGTGCAGGAGACGGCCAATGGCTAACAACTGGTTCAAGAAAACGGCACCAGACACAGTGTTGCCCGCCCCCGAGCATCTCGAGTATGTCGACGACGGTGCCGCCGCCGTCTTGCTGAGCACGCCAACCCGCGCCAAGGTGCTGCTCTGGGCCTGTTTCCTGTTCTTCATGAGTGCCATCATCTGGGCCGCCTGGGCGGAGCTTGACGAGGTCACCGTCGGTCAGGGCAAGGTCATTCCGTCCCGCCAGCTGCAGGTGATCCAGAACCTGGAAGGGGGGATCGTCAAGGAGATCTTCGTCAAGGAGGGGGACATAGTCGAGGAGGGGCAGCCTCTGCTGCGCATAGACGATACCCGCTTCAAGTCGGATTTTCGCGAGCGTGAACAGGAGCTGGTGATCCTCAAGGGCGACATCGCCCGTCTGCGTGCCGAGATCCGCAGTGTGGTGGTCAAGAGAGAACCCAACCTCGGCTGGCGTGAGCAGGTGGTCATCGACAAGCAGCCTATCGTCTTCCCCGAAGGGTTCGAGAACGTCTTTGCGGAATACGTGGCCCGTGAAAAGTCGGTACAGGACGAGCGGCTCAACAATTTGAACAACCAGCTCTACATTCTCGGTCAGCAGATCGAGCAGAAGGAGCAGGAGACCATAGAGCTCAATGCCAAGATACGGACGGTGAGTCGCAGCGTGGATCTGGCCCGCCAGGAGTTGAACATCAGCCGGCCTCTCGCAAAAGAGGGTATAGTTCCTCAAGTGGAGCTAATAAAACTGGAGCGGCAGGTCAACGAGATGCAGGGTGAGCTGGAAGCCAACCGCCTGCTCATCCCCAAACTCAACTCGGTGCTGCGGGAGACCATCTCCAAGCGCAATGACATCGCCTTGAAGTTCAGAGCGGACTCCCAGACCGAGCTCAATGAACGCCAGGGCAAGCTGAGCCAGTTGTCCGAAGGCCAGGTCGGTCTGCGGGACAGGGTCGATCGTACCAGCGTGATAGCGCCGCTCAAGGGCACCATCAAGAAGCTCAAGATCAATACCCTGGGAGGGGTCGTACAGCCTGGCATGGATCTGATGGAGATAGTGCCGCTGGAGGACACCCTGCTGGTGGAAGCCAAGGTATCACCCAAGGACATCGCCTTCCTGCGACCCGGGCTGGAGGCCGTGGTCAAGATAACCGCTTATGATTTCACTGTTTATGGAGGTTTACATGGCAAGGTTGAACAGATAAGTGCCGACTCGATCCAGGATGAGGAGGGCAACTCCTTCTATCTGGTTCGGGTGCGTACCGAGAAGAGTTATCTGGGCGATGAGCTTAACGCACTTCCCATCATCCCCGGTATGTTAGCCAGTGCAGATATCATTACTGGCAAAAAAAGTGTCCTAGACTACTTGCTCAAGCCCATCCTGCGGGCTAAGCAGTCGGCACTGAGAGAACGATAAGCCAACAATCTAAAAACAACATGACTGGAGATACCATGAAGAAGACGATTGTTGCCATGCTGGTTAGTGGCACCATACTGTTCCCGGGCCTGAGCCAGGCACAGACACTGGAACAGTCAGTGGCACAGTCACTGGCTACCCATCCGAAAATCAAGGAAGCTTTTGATCTCTATCAGGCACGACTGTACCAGCATGATGGAGCCAAGGGTGGCTACTATCCTACCATCGATCTGCGTGGCGGCGTGGGTTACGAGAAGACCGACAGCCCCTCGACCCGTCGTGCTACAGGCGAGCTGACGGGCGATGGTTCCATCGATGATTCCATGACTCGTAAAGAGGCCGGGATCAGCCTGCGCCAGATGCTGTTTGACGGCTTCGATGTCAGCAGCAACGTGGCCCGGACCGATGCCGCAGCCCAGGCCCAGCGTCTGGCCATGATCTCCGAGGCGGAGAACACGGCGCTGCGTGTGGCCGAGGTGTACCTCAACATGCTGCGTCAGCAGGAGATCCTGGAACTGTCCAAGCAGAACCTGGAAACCCACGAGCAGATCCGCAGCGACATTCAGAAACGGACAGACTCAGGTTTGGGCTCGACCGCGGACCAGACCCAGATCGATGGTCGTGTGGCACGTGCCTATTCCAACCAGGCGGCCGCGGAGAACAACTATCGGGATGCCGAGAGCGAGTTCATCCGGGTCGTGAATGAGGTGCCCAAGGATCTGGTGCAGCCGGCTCCCAACAGCCAGTTGATCCCGGCCACTCTGGAGGACGCGCTGAAGACGGCCACCGAGGTTCACCCGACCCTGCTGTCCTCTCTGCAAGACATCGAAGAGGCCAAGTATCAGCATGAAGGCTCCAAGTCCGGGTTCTACCCGAACGTGGCCTTCGAGGTGGATCAGAACTGGAACGAGGATATCGATGCGGTCAAAGGACGCAACGACGACCTCACCGCCATGGTCCGGATGCGTTACAACCTGTTCCGTGGCGGCTCCGATCTGGCTGAAAGCAAGGCCACCTCGGCACTCTATTCCCAGGCAAAAGACATTCACCTGAATGCCTTCCGTCAGGTGGAAGAGGGGACCCGACTCGCCTGGAATGCCAAGGAGTCGCTGGCCAAGCAGAAAGTCTTCCTGAAAGAGCACGTGGACGCCAGCTACGACACCGTACAGGCGTACAAGAAGCAGTTTGGTCTGGGACAACGGACCTTGCTGGACGTGCTGAACACGGAAAACGAACTGTTCGAGGCCCGTCGCAGCTACATCACGGCCGAGTATGATTCCCTGTTGGCGGATTACCGTATCCTCAATGCCACCGGGGGACTGCTCAATGCCATGAATGTCCAGCCGCCCGCCGAGTGGCAGGCCAACAACAACTGATGGTTATCGTGCTGATGCCATCTCAGTCAGAAAAAATGGCTGCAGCTTGCTGCAGTCATTCTTTTATGAATCTGGTTTTCAACTGAAGATTGCGATGGAATGCCGCAGGGGAAACATGTGACATCGTGGTACAAGGCTGGGAGCTTCAGGCTCTTTTGGCCAGCATGGTCCATCCGCCCCGTGCAACGTTGGCGGCTCCACCTGCTGTGGCTGGTTCTGTTGTCGATCCCTCTGCTGCTAAGCGCCAGCCAGCCTTTGTCGCCAGAAGATCTGACGCTGGTCAAACGAGCGGAGGAGACGTATGGCCCTCGTGCAGGCAAGCGAGTCACCAGCTGGCGCACTCTGGCCCTTCAGAGCCGGACTGCGGGTCTGGCAGAGCGGCAGAAGCTGGAGAAGGTGAACCAGTTTTTCAATCAGATGCAATTTATCGATGACATCAAGCTGTGGCACAAGAAGGATTATTGGGCGACCCCGCTGGAGTTTTTGGGGGCGGCTGGTGGAGATTGTGAAGACTTCAGCATTTCCAAGTACTTTACGCTGCTTGAACTGGGCATTCCGGATGAAAAAATGCGGATGGTATATGTCAAGGCATTGGATTATAACCAGTTTCATATGGTTGTTGCCTATTATGAAACGCCCGCATCAGTCCCTCTCATTCTGGACAATATTGTCGGCGCCATTCGCCCGGCCAATCAGCGGGCGGATCTGATGCCAATTTACAGCTTTAACGGTAGTCACTTGTGGTTGATGAAGGCGCGTGGTCAAGGGGAACTGGCCGGGCAATCATCCCGCTTGGGATTATGGACTGACTTACGCAATCGCATGACTTCAGGGCGATTGGCTCGGCCTGTGGTGAATTTGGATGATTAACCTATGACGCTCTACAGACAACTATTGGCAACCATGCTGTTACTGTTCGGATTGCTGTTTGCTGCCACCTATTGGGTACAGTTCAATTCGACTCGCAACTATCTGGCGCAGCAGCAGGAAACTACCGTCATCAACACCTCCACTGCCCTGGGTCTGGCGTTGACACCTTATCTGGAGAACGGGGACAAGGTGAGTGCCGAATCCGTCATGAAGGCCGTGTTCGACGGTGGCTACTATCGGTTGGTTCGCCTGGATCTGCTGGCTTCCAAGGATGTCATCGAACTCGAGAACAGCAGCAACATTCAAGGGGTGCCGCAGTGGTTCATCGGGCTGGGCCTCTTCCCTGAGGTATCCAACGAATCCATTCTGACGTCGGGCTGGTTGCAACTGGGCAAGCTGAAGATCGTGGGCCATCCGGGACAGGCCTACTACGAGCTCTGGAAGGGGATGAGCGAGCTGGCGACCTGGTTCCTTGTGGGCTTCCTGATCACCACCATACTGCTGATGCGGGCACTTAACTACCTGCTCAAACCGCTCAAGCTCATTTGCGATCAGGCGGTCGAGATAGAGCTTCACCATTTCGGGCACACCATTCCTGAGCCCAAGAGTCGCGAGTTGAAACAGGTGGTGCAGGCCATCAATACCCTCTCGAGCAAGCTGGCGGTGCAGTTCAAGGAGCAGGCTGATGAAGCCGAGAATCTGCGCGCCCGGGTCTATGTGGATGCGGTCTCCGGGCTTGGCAACCGTTCCTACTTCGTGGGGCAGGTCAATGCCTGGATCGCCGAGGCGGGACAAGGGGGGGTCATGTTGGTGGCCGTCGACATGCTGGACGATCTCTATCGTGAAGAAGGGTTTGCCGCGAGGGACAACATGGTCAAATCCATCGCCCAGGTGCTCAGAGAGTTGTTGGATGGTTGGGATGGTGCGGCGCTGGCCCGGATTTCGGCTACCGAATACGCCTTGCTATGCCCTACCGATGATCTGTCACAACTCAAGGATCTGGCGGAGCTGATCAATAGCCGTATCGCCGATCTGGTGGTCAATCCCATGGGTGAGAGCGGTGCACTCTCCGTGGTCGGGATCGCCGGTCGTGATGGCAATGATGATCTCTCTGCCCTGCTGACCAAGGCGGACAATGCGCTGGGCAAGGCCCGCAACGAGCGACGGGGTGCCGTCGTCATGGAAGGGGGCGCGGATCAAGGTTTGATGGGACGTCTCGCCTGGCGTGATCTGGTGCAGGATGCAATGGCCAGAAACCTGTGGCGCTTCAAGGCACAGCCTGCTTGTCGCTTCGATGATGGCACACGCTTGCATGCCGAGCTGTTCGCTGCCATCTCGCGAGATGGCAGCGACTACTTCGCTGGCCAGTTCTTGCCTGCCATCGAGCAGTTCCATATGGGCGCCGAGTTTGATAAGACCATACTGGAGGCCTGCTTGCCCTTGTTCAAGCAGCAATCCGAGCTGGTATTGGCGGTCAATATCACCGCAGGATCACTCTGCTCGGATGAGTTCCTGACCTGGCTGAGAGGCTATCTGGCCGTGAACGGCGAGTTGAAGGATAAACTGCTGTTCGAGATCCCAGAGGCCGCCATCATGAAACACAAGCAGCATGTGACCAACCTGGTCGATGTGCTGCGAGAGCATGGTTTCCTGTGGGGGGTCGATCACTATGGTCGCCACTTCCAGTCCCTTGGGTATCTGGAGGAGCTGGCCCCTGCCTACGTCAAGGTTGATCATGGCTATACCAGCCAGATCATGGAGCCGGGAGCGGATACGTCCTTCCTGGCCGCAGTCTGCAGGGCGGCCCACAATGCGGGTGTAACGACCATTGCCACCCGAGTGGAGGATCAACAGCAGGTTGAGATGCTGGCCCGTCTGCACATAGACGGTTATCAGGGTTTCGTTCATCCGGCATTCCCACTGCCGTGAGTCATACCCCCTATACTGAAAAGGGCCCCAATAAGGGCCCTTTTTTATATCTATTTAGAATATATGGAGGAGCTTTTGTTCGATGAGTATGCAGAAGGTCTGAAAAATGTGTTGTTAGTTTATTGATTTACCTGTGTAAAAAAAATTCATTCGATTCGCTGCATCGGATGAAGCCAAACAGATTCAATGTTGTACATTTTTGCAACTGAAGCCTGATGGACGCGCATCTAGAGTGTAGGCATCAAGATCTGTCACCCTGGAGCAATGGATATGCGCACCCAAATCATCGACAAAACCGTCGTCGTCTCTTCCGTAGAAGGCAATGTTCAGATCCTGCTTGCCGATGGCAGCAGCCGTCCTCTTCAGCCTGGCGAGATATTGCAGCCGGGAGCCAGACTCAATATTGCCGACGATGCCAAATTGATGTTGGCACCCTACGATGACAGCCCGGCTCCGGCCGATGCAGCCCCTGCTGGCCCGGATATTCCCGCCGATGGACAACCCTCCTCATCGGTCGCCAATCGTCAGGCGGGCTCGCCAGAGGTGTCGCCGGAAATTGCGGCCTTGCAACAATCCATCTTGCAAGGGGTCGACCCGACTCAAAACTTTGAGGCTGCGGCAGCCGGCGGGGCACCTGCAGCGGGTGGCGGCGGTGGCATCGGCGGGGTCGCGGGAGCCAGCGGCAACGGCGGCTTTGTCGTCATCGATCGTATTGGTGATGCAACCATTGCCGCTGCCGGATTCGATACCAGCTATGACACCTTGCCTGAGCAGAATGTGCTTCAGGAAGACGATCTCCTGCCCGAGAATGATCTTGATGATCTGGATGAGTCTGCCGTCACCCTGGAAGACCAAGCCATCAGTGGCAACCTGCTGACCAACAGCAGCAACTCGGATGGCCCGCTCGATGCCTCGATTGTCTCTTATAGCTGGGGCAGCAACACCGGTATTTCGGCTGGCGTCGAGAGTTCATTGGACGGGATAGGCACCCTCATCATCAATGCCGATGGCTCCTATACCTTTACGCCGGCCCCGAACTACTCAGGATCAGTGCCTCCGGTCAACTACGTTGTGACCGATGGTGCCGATACGGATGTCTCCATACTGACGGTTACCATTACTCCCGTGGATGAACCCGTTTCCCTGGAAGGGTTGCAAGTAGACGGTGGTGAGGTTGTCCTGAATGAAGCTGCACTGGCAGATGGCAGCAGCCCGGATACTGCGGACCTGACTAAGAGTGGCGTCTTCACCTTCAATGCGGCAGATGGTATCCAGAGCCTGGCTCTGGGTGGCGTGGTACTGATCAGTAACGGCCAGGTCATCACCAGTTTCCCGCAGGGGATCCCAAGCCCTCTGGGCAATCAGTTGCTGGTGACAGGAATCAGCTACAACCCGGTGACAGGCGCCGGCACGGTGACTTACAGCTACACCCTGAGCGATAACGAGACCCACAACCAGCCTGCCAATGACACGGCTCTGACCGAGAGTTTCAATGTTGTACTGACAGATAGCGATGGCGACAGCACCAGTGCCAGTCTGGATGTGGTGATACTGGATGACGTACCCAGCGTGCGCCTGCTCCCTGGGGCCGGTGAGCTGGGTGTGGTCAGCGTGGACGAGAGCTTGCCTGCCTTGGATGGTGCAGACAGCGATGGCATAGGTAGTGCGACCCTGGCTGCCGCTACGGTGCAAGCCCAGTTCAGCCATGCCTTCGGTGCGGACGGGGCGGGCAGCATCGGCTACAACCTGGCCCTCACTGGCAGCAATGTGGCGAGCGGCCTCTATGCGGTTGATCCGCAGGCCGCCAATGGCCAGGGCACTCAGAT
>NZ_CDBZ01000173.1 GCF_000819985.1 Aeromonas media
TTGTTCGCACCTTCCCTAAAGTAGCGTAAACAAGACACCGGTTTGAGGCCGGTGTCAGGTGATAACTAGATCTGTACATAGGATCATTTTTTGTAATTAAATTACAGTCAATCTCCGTGAAAAATGAAAAGGCCCTGCTTATGCAGGGCCTTTTAGTTTCCAACTCAATTGTCGGTTTCCAACTCTAATGTCACGGTTTCCAACTTAAATGGTCGTGATCAGCGCCGCTATTACTTGGCGTAATCCTCGGTCGGAACGCAGGAGCAGAACAGGTTGCGATCGCCGTAAACGTCGTCGATGCGGTTCACCGAGGGCCACAGCTTGCTGGCGCGCACGGCGTCGGACGGGAAGACCGCCTCGGCGCGGGTGTAACCGCGGCTCCACTGCTCGTCCATGACGTCATCCTGGGTGTGTGGTGCATTGACCAGAGGGTTGTCGGTCAGGCTCCAGTGGCCGTCCTGCACCCGGGCAATCTCGGCGCGGATGGCGGTCATGGCCTCGACGAAGCGATCCAGCTCGCGCTTAGATTCGGATTCGGTCGGCTCGACCATCAGGGTACCCGCTACCGGGAAGCTCATGGTCGGCGCGTGGAAGCCGTAGTCCATCAGGCGCTTGGCCACGTCCATCTCGCTGATGCCGGAGGCCTCTTTGAGCGGACGTATGTCCAGGATGCACTCGTGGGCCACCCGGCCGTTACGCCCGGTGTAGAGCACGGGGAAGGACTCGCCGAGCTTCTTGGCCAGGTAGTTGGCGTTGAGGATGGCGACCTGGGTGGATTTCTTCAGCCCCTCGTCCCCCAGCATGGCGATGTACATCCAGCTGATGGGCAGTATGCTGGCCGAGCCGAACGGGGCGGCAGACACGGCGCCGTTGTCACGGCTCTCCTTGTCGGTCTTGACCACGGCGTGACCGGCCACGAAGGGAGCCAGGTGTTTTTTCACGCCGATGGGACCCATGCCCGGGCCGCCACCGCCATGAGGAATGGCGAAGGTCTTGTGCAGGTTGAGGTGAGAGACGTCAGCACCGATAAAGCCAGGCGCCGTCAAACCGACTTGCGCGTTCATGTTGGCGCCGTCCAGATAGACCTGACCGCCATACTGGTGAACGATGTCGCACACCTCCTTGATGGTCTCCTCGTACACCCCGTGGGTGGAGGGATAGGTCACCATCAGGCAGGAGAGCTGGTCCCCCACCTCCGCAGCCTTGGCGCGCAGGTCGTCCAGATCCACGTTGCCGGCCTTGTCGCAGGCGGTGACGATGACCTTGAGGCCCGCCATCTGGGCGGAGGCCGGGTTGGTGCCGTGGGCCGAGGCCGGGATCAGGCAGACATCGCGATGCCCCTCGCCGCGGGACTCGTGGTACTTCTTGATGGCCAAGAGGCCCGCGTATTCCCCCTGAGCGCCGGAGTTCGGCTGCATGCAGACGGCGTCATAACCTGTCACCTTCACCAGCCAGTCTTCGAGGTCTGCCAGTAGCAGCTGGTAACCCTGGGTCTGGGCCAGCGGGGCGAAGGGGTGCAGCTTGCCAAACTCGGGCCAGGTCACCGGGATCATCTCGGCGGTGGCGTTGAGCTTCATGGTGCAGGAGCCCAAGGAGATCATGGCGTAGTTCAGGGCCAGATCTTTCGCTTCGAGACGGTGGATGTAGCGCAGCATCTCGGTCTCGGAGTGGTACTTGTTGAACACCTCGTGGGTCAGCACGGCGTCGGTGCGCAGCAGATCCTGCGGGATGGCGTGATGGCCCTGGGCCTTGGCATCCAGGGCCGCGACATCGAGCCCGTGGCCTTGCCCCAGGAAGAGGTCGAACAGCTCGGCCACGTCCTCGCGGGTGGTGGTCTCGGAGAGGGACACACCGACAGCGCCGTCCAGATCCGCGCGCAGGTTGATGCCCAGCGCTTCGGCCTTGGCGATCAGCTCTGATTTGCCTGCGGTCAGCACGGTGAGGGTGTCGAACCAGCTATCGTGCTTGAGGGCCAGGCCCTTGGCCTTGAGGCCGAGCGCCAGGATGCTGGTCAGGCGATGGACGCGGGAGGCGATGGTTTTCAGCCCCACCGGGCCGTGGTAGACGGCGTAGAAGCTCGCCATGTTGGCCAGCAGCACCTGGGCGGTACAGATGTTGGAGTTCGCCTTCTCGCGGCGGATGTGCTGCTCGCGGGTCTGCATCGCCATGCGCAGGGCATTCTTGCCACGGGCATCCTTGGAGACGCCGATGATGCGGCCCGGCATGGAGCGCTTGTAGGCATCGCGGGTGGCAAAGAAGGCGGCGTGGGGGCCACCGTAACCCATGGGCACGCCGAAGCGCTGGGCAGAGCCGAACACCACGTCGGCCCCCAGTTCACCCGGGGATTTGAGCAGCAGCAGGGCGAGCATGTCGGTCCCGACGCAGGCCAGCCCCTTCTGGGCCTGGACCGCAGCGATCAGGGAACGCAGATCGGTCACGTTGCCGGTGGTGCCCGGGTACTGGAACATGGCACCGAACACCTCTTCGCTCACCGCGTCAGAGGCGGGGCCCACGGCCACGTCGAAACCGAAGTGCACCGCGCGCTCCTTGACCACGTCGATCACCTGGGGGTGAACATCGTCGGCCACGAAGAAGAGGTTGGACTTGGACTTGGCCATGCGCTTGGCCAGTGCCATGGCTTCGGCGGCGGCGGTCGCTTCATCGAGCAGGGAGGCGCTTGCCAGATCCATGCCGGTGAGATCCAATGTCAGCTGCTGGAAGTTCAGCAGAGCTTCGAGGCGGCCCTGGGCCAGCTCCGGCTGATAGGGGGTATAGGCAGTATACCAGCCCGGGTTTTCCAAGACGTTGCGCAAGATGACGTGGGGCACGTGGGTGTCGTGATAGCCCATGCCAATGTAGCTCTTGGCGACCTGGTTCTTGGCCGCATAGCCCTTGAGCTTGGCCAGGGCTTCCACTTCGGTCATGGGGGCGCCGATGCCGAGCGGGCCCGGGCGACGGATGGTGGCGGGGACAGTCTGCTCAATCAGATCGTCCAGGCTCTCGGCCCCCACGGTGGCGAGCAGGGCCCGCACTTCTTCCTCACCCGGGCCGATGTGACGGCGGATGAAATCGGTTTTTTGCTCGAGTTCAAACAGTGACTGGGTCATTTCCCTATTCCTGGTATGAAGTCCTGATAACCAAGACCTGATGTTCCTGATAGCCGGTGAATACCGGCTCCACTCATGTTCTGTGTCCGCCGCAGGCAGACGGGGAATGCGGCAAGGGCATCCCGAAGGCGCAAAGGCTGCGCCCTTCCTGCAACCGTCATGGCCGCAGGATGGCAGTCATACAAGAGGGCCCTGCTGTGTTGGCAGGGCCCGGGGGCATTACTCTTCGTCCACCACGTTCTGGTAGCCTTCGGCATCCAGCAGGTTGGCGAGCTCGCCCGCATCATCCAGCTTGATGCGGAACAGCCAGCCGGCACCGTAGGGGTCGGAGTTGACCAGCTCGGGGCTGCCTTCCAGCTCTTCGTTGATGGCCAGGATCTCGCCGCTCACCGGGCTGTAGATGTCGGAGGCGGCCTTGACCGACTCGGCCACGGCGCAATCTTCGCCGGCGCTCACTTGTTTGCCCACTTCCGGCAGGTCGACGAACACCATGTCTCCCAGCAGATCCTGGGCGTGCTCGGTGATGCCGACCACGGCTTCGCCGTTGGCTTCAACACGGACCCACTCGTGGGAGGTGGCATATTTCAGTTCGCTCGGGATATGGCTCATTTGTGCTTCCTTTATGCTCTTGGATCGCTTCAACAAAAATGGGTCGGCGAAGGGGCTCCCCTTCGCCGCAATCAATCATTACACCAGGGGCTGGCCGTTGCGCACGAAAGCCGGCTTGGTGACCTTCACGGTGACCAGCTTCTTGCGGATCTCGACCTGGGCTTCAGAGCCAATGTCGCGGGGCACCCGCGCCAGGGCGATGCTGTAACCCAGAGTCGGCGAGAAGGAGCCGGAGGTGATCACCCCTTCGCGCTGCTCACCGCTCTCGCTGGTGAAGGTGACCGGCATGCCGGCACGCAGCACACCTTTCTCTTCCATCACCAGACCCACCAGCTTGGGTTGGGTGCCGGCGGCTTTCTGGGCTTCCAGGGCGGCGCGACCGATAAACTGGCGATCGCTGGGCTCCCAGGCCAGAGTCCAGGCCATGTTGGCGGCCAGGGGCGAGATTGACTCGTCCATGTCCTGACCGTAGAGGTTCATGCCCGCTTCCAGGCGCAGGGTGTCACGGGCACCGAGGCCGCAAGGGGCCACGCCGTTGTCCAGCAGGGACTGCCACAGGGCGCAGGCCTGGGGCTCGGGCACCACGATTTCATAACCGTCTTCGCCGGTGTAGCCAGTGGTGGCGATGAAGAGATCCCCGGCCTGCACGCCGAAGAAGGGCTTCATGCCCTCGACCGCTGCATTTTGCTCAGGGGTGAACACCTTGGCCGCCTTGGCCTTGGCGTGGGGCCCCTGCACCGCGATCATGGCAAGCTCCGGGCGCTCGGTCACGCTCACAGAGAAGTCGATGGCGTGATGGCGGATCCAGGCCAGATCCTTCTCGCGGGTGGCGGAGTTCACCACCAGGCGGTAGAAGGTATCGGTCAGGTAATAGGTAATGAGGTCGTCGATGACGCCGCCTTCCGGGTTCAGCATGCCGCTGTAGAGGGCCTTGCCGGGGACGGTGAGCTTGGCCACGTCGTTGGCCAGCAGGTGTTGCAGGAAGGCTTTGACTCGCTCGCCGGTCAAATCGACGATGGTCATGTGGGAGACATCGAACATGCCCGCATCGCTGCGCACCGCGTGGTGCTCTTCCAGCTGGGAGCCGTAGTTGATGGGCATTTCCCAACCGTGGAAGTCCACCATCTTGGCGCCAGCTTCCAGGTGTTTGGGATGCAGTACAGTAGTCTGGATCATCGCTGTGTTTCCTTAAGCGTTCGCGACAACGCTCGCAATCCGCTCCGGCTCCCTTGCACAGCGGGAGGGCGAACCGCAAGGTCTGTGCTCGTTCCCACCCGTGGGGCAGGAGTGATTCCTTGAACGGAGCGGATTATATGACAAGAGCGCCGGTGTGCCGCTCAAAAAAAACTAATCCTGCTCCGACAAACAGACACCAGACACTAAGACAAAAACAGTGATAAAAACAGTACAAACCCGGGATGTTCGAGATTTAATGTTGATTTTTACCGTTACGTCACAATTTACAGAAAAACGTTTCGCTTCCCGCCAACATTAAAGGCTGACACCCCGGAGGGGCATTCAGCCTTGTCAGATTAGTTTTATTGTTAAAAATAGCGAGTAAGATTAGATTTTTTCACCCTTGGCAAGAGCAGGCAGCTCACCGTCCAGCCCCATGGCGGCCCGGATCACGCTTTGCTTGAGCGGCGCCAGGCCATCGACGGCCCGCAATCCCACCCCGCGCACCAGCTTCTTGAGGGGGTGGCTGCCACCAAATAGTCGCTTGAGCCCTTCCATCGCTGCCAGCATGCGGGCGGCCTCGCTCTTGCGCCAGCGCTCATAGCCGCGCAGGTTGGCCAGCAGGCCGATATCCGCCCCTGCGTTCTGGCTCTTGAGGAGCTGTTCGGCCAGGGCCGCCGCATCCAGCAGACCCAGGTTGACCCCCTGCCCCGCCAGCGGGTGTATGGTGTGGGCCGCGTCTCCCACCAGCACCAGCCGCTCGCGGGCAAAGTCCCGGGCGTAGCGGGCGGTGAGCGGAATGGCGCTGCGGGCCCCCTCCACCTTGCACAGCCCCAGCCGTCCATCAAAGGCGGTGGTGAGTTGGCGATTGAAGCCTTCATCGTCCAGGGCGCACAGCGCCTCGGCCCGCGTGGCGGGCACAGACCAGACGATGGAGCAGAGGTTGGGCTCCCACAGGGGCAGGAAGGCGAGCGGGCCTTCGGGGGTGAAGATCTGGCGCGCCACCGCCTCGTGGGGCTCGGCACAGCGCACCGTCGCCACCAGGGCGTGGTGACCGTAGTCCCAGCTGGTGAGCGGGATGTCCGCCTGACGGCGCACCCAGGAGTGGGCGCCGTCGGCGGCCACCACCACGCGAGCCGAGAGGGCACGGCCATCCTCCATCAGCAACAGGGCGCCCGCATCGCTCACTTGCAGGCTCTGGGCCCGGGCCGGGGTGAGCAGGCTGATGTTGTTCGCTCCCGCGATGGCATCGAGCAGCGCCAGCTGGATGACCCGGTTCTCGACGATGTGGCCGAGCGCCGGTTGGCGCAGGCTGGCGGCATCAAAGCCGATATGACCGAAGCTGTCCTGCTCCCACACCGCCATGCTGTCGTAGGCTTGCAGGCGCCGCGCCACTATGCCGTCCCAGGCGCCGACCCCCTGCAAGATGCGCTGACTGGCGAGGCTCAGGGCGCTGACCCTGTTGTCCGGTGCCTCCCCGAGCTGGGTGTCGGGCAGCTGCCCCTCGACGATGGCGATCGTGAGCGCACTGTTCTTGAGGGCGGCGGCGAGCCCCAGGCCCACCATACCGCCCCCCACGATCACCACATCCACATTTTGCATCTGCATCATCTCTATCCTTTCGTGGCTGATCGCCAGGATCAGCAGGAGGACGCCCGCTGGCATCCCCTCATCAAGTTGTTCGGTGTCGCCTCTTCTCGGCACACCTCATTCACGGCACAGATCGGCGACAAACCCCAGAGTGCGGGAGGCGAGCGGCGCCTGCAGCCAGGGCAGTCGCCCCATCAGGGAGAGCGCCAGATTGCGACCGGCCACCAGGGGGGCATGGCCGTTGGAGAAGAGCTGGGCCAGAGAGGAGGTGAGCCAGATGGTCTGCTCCTGATCCCCCTTGCGCCGCTGCCAGTAAGCGCTCAGCACCTCGAAACTGCCGATGTCCTCCCCGGCCGCGAGGGCCTGGGCCACCGCCTGGGTGAGCAAGTCCAGGTCGCGCATGCCGAGATTGAAGCCCTGGCCGGCGATGGGGTGCAACAGGTGGGCGGCATTGCCCACCAGCACGGTGCGCTGGGCCAGGGGATAGTCGGCCACCGTCAGCACCAGGGGGTAGAGGTTGCGCGCCCCTGTGCGCACGAAGCGCCCGAGCCGCCAGCCAAAGGCCTGCTGCAGACGGGCTAGGAAGGCGGCATCATCCTGCGCCATCAGGGCCTGCGCCTCGTCCCGCGGGACGCTCCACACCAGGGAGGAGAGCCCCTCCTGCATGGGCAGCAGCGCCAGCGGCCCCCCTTCGGTGAAGCGCTCGAAGGCCCGGCCGGCGGGATCCTCGGCGGTCTTGACCGTGGCGATGATGGCACTCTGCTCATAGTCATGGCGACTGACCGGCAGCTTGAAGTGCTGGCGCACGAAGGAGTTGCCCCCATCGGCCGCCACCAGCAGCCGGGTCTGGTAGCGCTCGCCGCTGGCAAGCGTCAGGGTCACCCCCTCCTCCTGTGGCGCTATGGTGGAGAGCTGGGCCGGGCAGCACAGCCTGATGTTCGCGGTGGCGTCCATCCCCTGCTGCAGCGCTATGCCGGCGGCAGAGAGTTCGATCACCTGGCCGAGGGCGGGCAGACCAAACTGCGCCGCCGTGAGCCGGGTCTGGCCGCAGTGACCCCGATCCGAGACATGGATATGGGTGATGGGGGCGCAGTGAGGAGCAAAACGGGACCAGAGCCCGTGCCGGGCCAGCGCCTCGCAGGTGCCGGCGGACAGCGCGATGGCGCGGGCATCGAAGCCGGGATGGGCATTGAGTTCGGGGGCGCTCGCCTCCAGCAGCAGGATCTGCAGGGGGGCACCGCTCGGCCCCTTCAGGGCGGCGAGGGAGAGGGCCAGCACGGCGCCGCTCATACCACCGCCGACGATAGCCACGTCGACGTGAACCGGATCAGAATGAGACATGAGAAGAGGGCATAGGCTAAAAACGTGGGCCAATGCTATCACAAAGGCGGGAGGCGGGATGCGAGGCCACGGGCAAAAAACAGATTTGGCACCGACAGTTGGCTCGCCAGAGCCCGCTCGGCACTCCCCTCCTCCGCGCAGAACCATCACGGAAAAAGAGCGCCATAAGGCGCTCTTTTCTATCTCCGTTCGGGCACTCTTGCGGGATTCAGTGCAGGGTCGGCGGGGTGCTCGGGGCATCCGGGCGCTTGCCGAACTCCTCGAACGCCATCATGACCCCGAGGCGCACGTGTTCGTAGAGCACCAGGAAGGAAGCTTCGTTCTCGTCATCCTCCTGATCGAACTCCGCCGAGACCTGGGTGATGCTGGCGATGTCCTGGATCATCTCCTGCAGCTCCTCGGAAGCCCTGGAGAGCTCCTGCTGCACCACACCGAAACCGGCCAGGAAGGCCTGGGACCAGTCCACCAGGGCATCGATGCGCTCGTCGAGCGGCGCCTCGTCACTTGGCAACAGCAGCTCGACCCCTTTTTGTGCCATCAGGCTCTCGATGACGCTCTGATAGAGCTCGGTCATCACCTGGCGCACCGGCGCCGGCAAGCCGAAACCATCGTTGATCAGATCGTTGAAAGGAGGCAGCCAGCTCTTGTCGTCCAGTACCACGCCACCGCACACCAGGCCGCAGATCACGCCATGGGCCTCGACAGCCGTCGCCATCAGCTCGTGCTGCTCCATCAGGTCGGCCACGGCCGCGTATTTCAGGGGGTTCGTTTTGCTCATCGAAGATCCGCTCAAAGTTCAGGCAAATATGCAAAAATTATGGCCGAGATCCTAGCATTCTCCCCCTCCCAGAGCCAGCAAGGCCTTGAAACTTCTGCATCTGCGCTATATAGTCCCGCCCAGTTGTCCACGTGGATAAAAGCGGGAATCAGCCCCGCCGTATTGAGGAAGGCATGAGCATAGAGGCCGTAGAAATCGTCATTTTGGGACGTCCCTACAAGGTATCCTGTCCCTTGGGACAACAGGATGCCCTGCGCCAGGCCGCCGACCAGCTGAGTGACAAGCTTATCGAGCTGCGTCAACGCTCCAAGGTCTCCAGCAATGAACAGCTTGCCATCATGGCGGCGCTCAACTTCTGTCATGAGCTCTGCCTTGAAAAAGAGAAGAACCACCAATACTCTGAGACCATGGACAAGCGGATCAAGATGCTGCAGCGCACCATAGAAGCGGCCTTGATCGAGCACGGTCAATATGGTGATTCCAGCGAGGAGGGCCGTCAGCCCTAAGCGCGACCCGTTTTAAAATTCCCTGGGGTGTGCGTCAGCCGGTTCAAGTCCCCGAGCCGATAATCATACCCAACAGGAGTTCTATCTTCTGACTATTGCGCATGCTCGGCCCGACCGAGAAGCCTGCGGCCAGTTTAGAACTCCGCCTTGAACTCACGGTTCAAGGGCCCAAACCGGCAACGGCATCTCCGGGGTACCTAACACAAGAGCCCGTCATTGATATGACGGGCTCTTTCTTTTTCTGCGTACAGCCCAGGGGCCCATCGTCCATGAACCAGGCGCAATAAAAAGCCCGCCGACGAGGGCGGGCTCTGTACCTGACCTGGATGCACTCAGACGGCCATCTGCTCGTGGGGCGAGCCATGGTGGCGCAGCCAGAGGAAACTCAGGGCTACGATCAGCACCATCACCACCATGATGGCCCCCAGGGTCACCTGCCCTTCCATTGGGAAGCTGGCGGCCAGCAGGGTGACCACACCGGCCCCCAGGTTTTGCATGCCCCCCAGGATGGCCCCGGCGGTGCCCGCCTGACCCGGGAAGGGCTCGATGGCGCAGGAGGTGGCGGTCGGGTAGAGGATGCCGCTGCCGATGAAGTAGACAGCCGCGCCCCCCACCAGGGAAGCCGCACTCACCACCCCGAACAGGCCGGGCACCAGAATGATGAGGGCCCCCAGCCCCAGGAAGGCAATACCAAGGCGCATCAGCTTGCCCTGGCTCAGGCGAAAGCTCAGGCGGGCCGAGAGCCAGGCGCCGAACAGGTAGCCGGGCAGCGGCAGCACGAACAGCACGCTCACGGTGCGGGCGCTCAGTTTGAGCACGTCGCCGAGCAGCACCCCGGCCGCCGCTTCGAATACCGCGAGTCCCGCGAAGGTCGCCATCAGGCAGAGCAGGTTGCCCTGAAAGCGCGGGTTGCCGAGCACGTGGCGATAGGCGGCGCCGACCCGCAGTGGTTGCTGACGGGCGCTCGCCGGCAGGGTCTCGCCAAACCAGGCCAGCAGGGCCAGGGTGGTCAGGGCGCCGAAGCCGAACAGGAACCAGTAGCCGGCGCGCCAGTTGAACAGCTCGGTCAGCCAGCCCCCCAGCACGGGTGCCAGCAGGGGGGAGAAGATCACCCCCATGCTCACCAGGCTGTTGGCGCGGTTGAGCTCGGCGCCGCTGTAGCGATCCCGCATCACGGTCCGGCTCATGGCGCCACCGGCCCCCGTGCCCAACCCCTGGATGAAGCTGCCGGCCAGCAGGGCGGCAAAGTGCGGGATCAGCTGAATGGTCAGGGTGCCCACCAGAAACACCATCATGCCGATGAGCAGCACGGGGCGACGACCTATGCGATCCGACAGCGGACCGTAGACGAACTGGGAGAGGCCATACGGGATCAGGTAGCAGGCCATCACCGCCTGCAACTGGCCGGAGGCCACATGAAAGTCCCCCGCCATCATGGGAATGGAGGGCACATAGAGGGTCTGGGTCATCTGGCCCACGGCGACCATCAGAATGGTCAGGAAAAACAGCGGATAAAAACTGTGCCGATACATATCTCAGTCCCGAAAAATCATCGAAAAGCTGCCCGCCTCTGGCAGAGAACCGCAGAGGGGATCCAATAAACAGGGTCAATCAAAGGTGAAACGCAAGGCGGAGGACCCGCACCCGCCAGGAGCAGGACGCTCTTTGGCTTGCGGTGATCTTAGTGATTCATGTCACAAAAAACGAACGAATCTTTATAATCTGCTTTCCCAAGTTTTTCTAATGTGACGGGGCCAGCGGCCCCGTCAAACTGACATCGAACGGGAGCGGGGCGCCTGTGCCCAGGCGCCCCGCTCC
>NZ_CDBZ01000174.1 GCF_000819985.1 Aeromonas media
TCCATGGAGAGATCGAGGAAGGTCTGCGCCAGATAGGGGTTGGGATCGGACTCGGCCAATACCTTGCCCACCCCGCCCAGCAGTTCCCCCTGCTTCTCCTGCTTCTCCAGCCAGCTGCCCATCTCGCGGTTGGCGCGATTGGTCGACAGCACCCAGACCGAGGCGCCGCGCGGGGTCGAGTTGTGGAAGCTGTCCGCATGCACGGACACCAGCAGATCCGCCTTGGCCTTGCGGGCGATTTCCGAGCGCTTGTTGAGATCGACGAAATAGTCACCACGACGGGTCATCACGGCACGCATGCCCGGCTCGCGGTCGATCAGTGCCGCCAACTTCTGGGACACCGCCAGGGTCACCCGTTTCTCGTAGGTGCGGCGCGGGCCGATGGAGCCGGGATCTTCCCCGCCATGGCCCGGATCGATGGCGATGACGATGGCCTTGCCCTGGCCGCCGACGGGAGCAGGCTGCGCCGTGGCGCCGCCCTTCTCTTCATAGGGCAGATCGATCACCAGACGATGACCGTAGGGGCCCGCCGGTGCCAGCGGGAACACCACCGGCTTGATGCTGGAGCTGAGATCCAGCACCAGACGCATGCTGCCTTTTTCAAGGGGCGTGCTCTCGCGGATCTTGCGCACCAGTTCGCTCTTGTTCTCGATGCGAGCCAGGTTGGCGGCGTTGCTCGCCCCCTTGAGATCGATCACCAGACGACTCGGGCCGCTCAGGGTGAAGTAGTTGAAATTGGGGGCGCTGCTCATGTCGAGCACCACCCGGGTGTTATCCGGCGACGGCCAGACCCGCACACTCTTGAGCTGATTTGCCCAGGAGGGTAAGGCCATCAGGGAGAGGGCAATAACAAGGATCAAGCGCACTGAGATGACAACCGTTCCAGAATGGCTTCGCCAATAGCAGTGCGCGCCGCAATCAGGGCCTCGCGCTGCTCGTTTACATACGTCAGGGTAATCTCGAGATCGGGGGACGGCAGCCAGCCTTCCCCTTTTTCAGGCCACTCCACCAGGCAGAGGGTATCGGCGCCGAAATAGTCCCGAATCCCCATGAATTCCAGCTCTTCCGGATCCGCCAGTCGATAGAGATCGAAGTGATAGACCTGCCAGTCGGCCAGTTCATAGGGCTCCACCAGGGTATAGGTCGGACTCTTAACCTTGCCTTGATGGCCAAGCCCTTGCACCCAGCCGCGGGTCAGGGTGGTCTTGCCGGCCCCGAGGGCGCCGTGCAGAAATACGGTAGTAGCCTGTTGGCATGCCTGCGCCAGGCGGCCGCCCAGAGCCACAGTTGCTGCCTCGTCCGGCAGTGTCATCATCAACGTTTTTGCCATGTTCTTCTTGTTACTTGTTACGGTGTCGGATTGACCAGACGGCGGATCCAGGGCAGCAGATCCGATGCCAGCATGCCCCTTTCTCCCTCGGCCGCGGCCAGGTCGGAGGCCTCTGCGTGAATCACGGCCCCCAGTCGCGCGGCCATGCCGGCAGACCAGCCCTGAGCCAGGAGGGCGGCGATTATACCAGATAACAGATCCCCCATGCCGCCACTGGCCATGCCGGGATTGCCTTCATCGCAGAGGCTGATGCGCTGGCCATCGCAGATGAGCGAGCCCGCCCCCTTGAGCAGCACCACGCCGCCGTATCGCTGCTGCAGCCGCGATACGGCGGCGTGGTGC
>NZ_CDBZ01000175.1 GCF_000819985.1 Aeromonas media
CCGTCATTCCGCACCTGATTTTGCTATTTTCAGTGCTTGACGGCGATCGGCCGTTCTGATCTATTACTCTCTTTTGCAGGTAGATCATCATGGCCGCACCCGCTATCTCGATCCGTAACCTCGATCACCTTGGTTTGGTCGCCGCACTCTGCCAGGAACTGGGCATTGCCCGCATGATCGATGCCTTGCTCCCCAAAACCCCGCCTTTCAAGGTCTCACATGGTGAAGCCTTGGTCGCCATGATAGTGAACGGCCTCGGCTTTCACAGCAGCACCCTGCACATGTTCCCGCAATTCTTCGCTAACAAGCCGGTTGAGCGCCTGATTGGCCCCGGGATCTGTGCTGATGACCTCAATGATGATGTGCTCGGTCGCTGTCTCGATGCCCTCTTTGAGGCCGATGTCAGCGCCTTGTATCAGGTGATGGCGGCGCAAGTTGTCGAGCGGCTGGGGCTCAAAAGCACCGCAGTGCACCTCGATATTACCAGCTTCCACGTCGATGGCGCCTATGACTGTGCCGATGGGGATCTGGTCGGTAAGCTGCAACTGGTGCGTGGTTATAGTCGTGATCACCGGCCAGAGCTGAATCAAGTGATCCTTGAGCTCATCTGTGAAAATCAGGCCGGCCTACCTGTCTATATGCAGGCCCTGAGCGGCAATAGTAATGACACCAAAGCCTTTGCCCAGACCGTTCGTCGCCATTTGAGCAGTCTCAAGGCCGCGCAGGAGTGCCGTTATCTGGTCGGCGATGCCGCACTGTACTGCGCCGATACCTTGCAATTACTGGCGCAACAGCAGCAACTATTTGTGACCCGGGTGCCCGTCACTCTCAATGAGGCAAAGCAGGCCGTGGCAACCATAGGTGCACAACCGCTGACCGCTCTGGGCAATGGCTATCATGGCCGTTGGCAACACGCGAATTATGCCGGGGTCGCACAACGTTGGTTGCTGGTGCGCAGCGAACAAGCCAGCCACCGCGAGCAGCAGACATTGGCCAAAAACCTGCTCAAAGACAGTACCCGCGAGCTCAAAGCCTTCGCCAAATTGTGTGCCCGACGCTTTGCTTGTGAGGCGGATGCCCAAGCTGAGTTGAGCTGTTTTACCGCCAGCTTGATGCTGCTGCAACTGGATGCCGAAGTGGTAGGTGAACCCGTTTATACAGGACGTGGCAGACCCAAGCGTGGCGAAGAGCCAATTGGCCATCAGTTTCAAATCACTGGGTTGGCGGCAACTAGCCTGGCTTGCGTTGAAGAGGCCCGCAACCAGACCGGGGTGTTCATCCTGGCGACCAATGACCACAGCGATACGCTGACCATGGCCGAACTTTTGGCCACCTATAAAGCGCAGCAGAATGTCGAACGGGGCTTTCGTTTTCTCAAGAGCCCGGAGTTTTTAACCTCCTCACTGTACCTGAAAAAGCCGGAGCGGATTGAAGCGTTGCTCATGGTGATGACCTGTAGCCTGATGATTTACGCAGCGTTGGAGCACCGGATCCGGCAGGGATTAGTGGAGCAGAATCGCAGTGTGGCGGATATGAAAAAGAAACCGACCCAGCAGCCGACGGCCCGTTGGATCTTTTTGCGCTTTGGTGGCATCCATGAATATCGACTGGGAGAAGCTCCGCCACAAGTAACGGAGCTAACAGGAGACCAGCAGATCATTTTGGAGGTATTGGGTGAGCGCTATCGGCAAATTTATTCCTAAATCAGGTGCGGAATGTCGG
>NZ_CDBZ01000176.1 GCF_000819985.1 Aeromonas media
TATTCGGAACAGCTATTTAGAACACAGCAACTGCCGCTATACCCTGCGTGACTCCATCGGCCGCTTCCCCGCTTATCCGGACGGGTTGGGATTTGAGTACAACAGCGTTACCGGGGCCGTGACGCGCAATTTTGATTGAGTGGCGAGGCATCGCCCTCCGACGTCGGCTCCTCCTGCTCGTCTTCGTCATAACGCACCGGCACGCAGCAGCGCCGGTTCTCCGGAGTGAGTCCCCACTCCTGGCACCAGGCATCGTAGCGAGCCAGCCAACGCAGCAAAATCCCCTTCATGGGTCCTCCTCGTCTCTATTATCCTCCCGCTACAGCCTGCCCGAATCGTGTGCGCCGGGCCAGCATCACGGGTCCAGCGGCGCTATGGTGTAGTGGGCGGCAATAGCAGCCCCATGCTGATCTCGTCGACATAGCCCTCGTCCAGCCGATACGCCTGCCGCCACAGCCCCTCATCCATGAAACCGCACTTGCGATAAAGTGAATGAGCCACCTCGTTATGAGCCATCACCCCCAGCTCCAGTCTGCTGATGCCGCAATCCGGTGCACTCGCGATCAGGGTACGCAGCAGCCGCTCGCCCCAGCCCTGGCCGCGCGCACTCGACCGCAATCCCATCACCACCTGGGCGCAGTGCCGGTTGCGCGCCAGGCCGCCGCCGATGAGCACGGCAAACCCCTGCACCTCTCCGGCCAGCACCAGCAGCCACATGGCCTGATTGGGGACCGCCGCCATGGCCTCGAGCCGCTGGCGCTGCCCCTCGATATTTGAGGGTCGCTCCCCCACCTCATAGAGCATGAAGCCGGTCTCCCGATCCAGCTGCCCAAAGAAGTGATCCAGCGCAGCTGCATCCTCCACGTCCGCCAAACGAATCATCACCCCGCTCTCCCTGACTGGTTGCCATGCCGGTCCACGGCCATAAAAAAACGACTCCATTTGGAGTCGTTTTTATCAGAGCCATCTGGCTAATGCCATGCCCTTATGGCGCAGCAGCCCGATCAGGCTTTCTCTGGCAGGCTCAGACGAGCGACCGCTTCCACGTGCATGGCATGGAGGAGGAACATGTCAATCTCTCCACACCAATGCCCGCTCAGGCTTTGGCCGGCAGGCTCAGGCGGGCGACCGCTTCCACGTGCATGGAGTGCGGGAACATGTCCACCGGCTGCACCTCGTCCAGCACGAAGCCCTGCTTGACCAGCCAGGCGAGATCCCGGGCCAGGGTCTGGGGGTTGCAGGAGACATAGACCAGCCGGCGCGGCGCCATGCCGACCAGGGTCTGCAGCACCGCCTTGTCACAGCCCTTGCGGGGCGGATCCATCACCACCACATCGGCAGTCACGCCCTGGGCGTGCAGCTCGGGCATCAGTTGCTCGGCCTTGCCCACGTGGAATTCGGTGTGCTCTATGCCGTTGAGATCTGCGTTGCGACGGGCATCGCTGATGGCGCTCTCCACCGACTCGATGCCCACCACCTTGGCGGCCTTGCCAGCCAGGAACAGGGAGATGGTGCCGATGCCGCAGTAGATGTCGAACACCGTCTCGTTGCCGGTCAGCTCGCTGTATTCCAGCGCCTTGGAGTAGAGCACATCGGTCTGGCTCGGGTTGTTCTGGAAGAAGGAGAGCGGCGAGATCTCGAACGCGAGCTCGTGGATCTTGTCGCGGATCACTCCTTCCCCCAGCAGCACGCGGTTGCTCGTCCCCAGGATGCGGTTGGTGCGCTCGTCATTGATGTTCTGCACCAGGGTAGTGATGGGCAGATCCCTCAGGGCCGCCAGCAGTTCGGCCTCGAAGGGCAGCTCCTCGCCCAGGGTCACCAGCACCACCATCAGCTCGCCGCTCTTGAAGCCCTTGCGGGTCATCAGGTTGCGCACGCAGCCGGTGTGGGCCACTTCGTCATAGGCGGCAATGTCGTGCTCACGCATCCAGCCGCGCACCCGGGCATTGAGCTCCACATGCAGGGAGTCCTGCACCGCGCAGTCGTCGGCGGTGATGAGATCATGGGAGTGCTTGCGATAGAAGCCGATCTCGGCGCCGGCCTCACTGCCACGCACGGCGTACTGCGCCTTGTTGCGGTAGGCGAAGGGGCTGTCCATGCCGAGGATGGGGTTGACCTGGGTCTCACCCAGCCCAACCTGCTCCAGCGCGCTCTGCACCAGAGATTGTTTCAGCTTGAGCTGGGCCGGATAGGCCAGCGGGCGCACCTGACAGCCGCCGCACTCGGTGTTGGGGCAGAAATCGGGAACCCTGTCGGCGGACGGCTGGGTCAGCTCGACCAGCTTGCCGTGCAGATAGTTCGGCTTGACCTCGGTCAACTCGACCAGCGCCTGCTCACCGGGCAGCAGACCCTCGACAAACAGGGGGCGATCGAACAGGCGACCCTTGCCATCCCCCTTGTCGGTCAGTTCCAGAATATCGATCTGATGTTGGTGTCCCACTAACGGCATGAGCGGCTCCGAAGGCATAGAAGAAAGGGTGGAAGCAGGGCTGACCCGGCTACCCCAAATAAAGGGTGGCAGAGTTTAGCGGAGATCCGGCCAAATTGCAGGCATAAAACATCCCTTGAAGGAAATAACGGCAGGCTGGATCAGGGGGCTCTGGATAGGGGGCGCCTCATGGGTCGCCATAAAAAACCGCCGGACAAGGCCGGCGGCAGGTGGTCAACGGGAGCCTGAGGGGATCACAGGCTGTAGGCTTTCTCCCCATGGCTGGTGACATCCAGCCCTTCCCGCTCGGCATCTTCCTTGACCCGCAGGCCAATCAGCAGATCCACCAGCTTGTAGGCCACGGCAGAGACCAGGGCAGTCCATGCCACCGTCACCAGCACACCGATGACCTGGATCTTCACCTGGGTCAGGATGGAATAGCCCTCGGCCACCTGGTTGGTCACATAGTCCCACACCCCGGTGCCACCCAGATCCGGGCTGGCGAACACACCGGTCAGCACGGCCCCCAGGATACCGCACACCCCGTGCAGGCCGAACACATCCAGGCTGTCATCGGCCCCCAGCAGGCGCTTGAGGCCATGCACGCCCCACAGACCGGCCACACCGCTCAGCAGGCCTATGATGAGGGCACCACCGACACCGACGAAACCGGCGGCAGGAGTGATGGCCACCAGGCCCGCCACCGCACCGGACACGGCGCCCAGCAGGGAGGGACGACCCTTCATCATCCATTCGGCCAAGGTCCAGGAGAGCGCGGCACCCGCCGGCGCCAACCAGGTGTTGACGAAGGCCAGGGCGGCCGTGCCGTTGGCTTCCAGCGCGGAGCCGGCGTTGAAGCCGAACCAGCCGAACCAGAGCAGGGCGGCGCCAATCATGGTCATGGTCAGGCTGTGGGGAGCCATGGGATCACGACCGTAGCCAACCCGCTTGCCGACCATGAAGGCACCGACCAGACCGGCGACCGCCGCGTTGATGTGCACCACAGTGCCGCCGGCGAAATCGAGGGCGCCGTGCTGGAACAGATAACCTGCGGTGGCACCGGCAGCCTCGGCGGCGGCGGCATCCGTGTAAGCATCCGGACCGGCCCAGTACCACACCATGTGCGCCATCGGAATGTAGGCGAAGGTGAACCAGATCACGGCGAACAGCAGCACGGCCGAGAACTTCATCCGCTCGGCGAAAGCACCGACGATGAGCCCGCAGGTAATGGCGGCAAAGGCCCCCTGGAACACCACATAGATGAACTCGCTGATCCCCACCCCTTTGCTGAAGGTGGCGGCAATAGACTCGGGGGTCACCCCGACCAGCAGCAGCTTGTCGAACGAACCGTAAAAGGCGTTCCCCTCGGTGAAGGTCAGTGAATAGCCGTAGATGACCCAGAGCACTGTGATCAGGCAGAACAGGGTGAACACCTGCATCAGCACACTCAGCATGTTCTTGGCGCGTACCAGGCCACCGTAGAACAGGGCCAGCCCCGGGATGGACATCAGGATCACCAGGGCGGACGCCAGCATCAACCAGGTGTTGTCTCCCTTGTTGATGGTCACGGTCGCGGCAGCCTGCACCACGTCGGCCTGAGCGGCTACCTCTTCTGCCCAACCTGGGGTGGCCATGGTGGCGCTCAGCGCCAGCAGGCCAGTCACTACGAGTCTCTTGAACATACAGCCCTCTCCTTGTCGTCCCGGCACCCGGCCGGGTCCATTTCCTGATATGAATGTCAAACTTGGCCACTTGCACACATCGTCACATCCAGCGTGCCACCCCCTCGGGCATGACTCGGCGGGCTCTTCATGGCGACCTGATTTATCTAAAGCATAAAGCAGGCCAGAAAATATAATTCTTTATTTTCAATCACTTGAATTTGATTGTGCGATCTGATGCACCATATTGGCGCATCCCGCCCACAATCAGGCAGGGAGGCGCACTTCGGCTGTGCAGTGCCGGGCGTTGCACCAGGATGGCACCTGGGCATACCAAACGGGAAAAATCCCGGGGCAACGGGGGCCCGGCTGGCCATGGCGCTCATTTATTGAACAAATGGGAAACGCCTTTGCATGACGAAGTCACATGATGGCGTAGGTTGGGCATCATCCATCTGAGGGAGAGGATGGGAGCGTAGAGGGGGATTCGCCGCCTGATCTGGTCTGAGCCCGATCTTCCTGACCATAGCGGCGCGACCAGGTTTGCCCTGTCACCCGAACGAGGAGCCTATACCCTGTCTCGCCATGCCCAAAATCAAGGCGTTCGTGCCTGCCCGCGACATCAGCCTCTCCAGGCAGTGCTATCAGGTTCTCGGCTTCACCCTGGCTTCCGACGGCGAGGGGTGGCCTATTTCCATTTCGGGGCGGTGAGCTTCCTGCTGCAAGACCATTACCACGAGGCGCTGGCCGAGCACTTCATGATGCTCATCCTGATGAAGGACGTGGCCGCCTGGTGGGCTCACGGGGAGGAAAGCCAGATCACCCCCGTTACGGCATCAGGGTCACGGAGATCGCCACCAAGCCGTGGCACATGAAGGAGTGCAGTCCCTACGACCTCTCAAACGTGCTGTGACGGATCGGCCAGAGCATCGATTGAGAGGCCGCGAGTGCTGAAAAACAAAAGGCCATCCGCGAGGATGGCCTTTTATCATGAATTAGTTGATGGTGCCCGGGGTCGGACTCGAACCGACACGTCTTGCAACGGCGGATTTTGAATCCGCTGCGTCTACCGATTTCGCCACCCGGGCAACTGCGAGGGATTATACGAATGGCGTTTTGCCATGCAAGGTGTTTTTCTTGCGCGGCCACCGTTTGCTCAATTATTCAACGCCTTGCCGATGTTCGGCCAGTTACATAGAATGCCCGCATCATATTAATGGAATAATCATCATGGCCAAGCGCAAGACCCCCTCCTCTCTCCAGCCTCCCCCCCAGCACCAGCACCCTTCGGCCGGCCTGCTGCGGCGCCTGGGTGCCCTGCTCTATGACTACCTGGTGGTCATCGCCTTGCTGATCATCGCCGGTTTCATCGGCATGGGGGTGGCGCAACTGCTGCTGGCTACCGGGATGGCGACAGTCCCGGAGGGCAAGGATGCGGCCTGGCTGCTCACCAGCCCTCTCTACAGCGCCTGGCTCGCCCTGGTGATCTGCGGCTTCTACACCTGGTTCTGGACCCGCGCCGGCCAGACCATCGGCATGCGAGCCTGGCGTCTGCGCATCCAGAATCTGGACGGCAGCAACATTCGTATCACCCAGGCCCTGATCCGGCTCGCAACCTCGGCCTTCGGTCTCGGCAACCTGATGTGCGTGTTCAATCGTGCACGGCCCCGCGCCTTCCAGGACATCTGGGCCGAATGTGAAGTGGTGGTGCTGAGCAAGCAGGAGAACCTGGAGCAGCTGAACAAGTGACCAGCCGAGTACGAGATGAGAAACAAGAAGGGCACCCAGTGGGTGCCCTTCTTGTTTCTTGTCGTCTCACACCACCGCCAGTGTCACTGCTTGCGGCTCAGGATATAGAAGGAGATGCCACCAAACAGCAGGCTGGGTGCAATGGCAGCCAGGATGGGCGGTACCGCATACACCAGGCTGACCGGGCCGAATACCCGATCGCTCACATAGACAGCGAAGCCGGTCATGATCCCCATCAGCATCCTGGCCCCCATGCTCACCGAGCGCAGCGGGCCGAAAATGAAGGAAGACGCAAGCAGTATCATGGCCACCACCGACAGCGGCGACAGCAGCTTGCGCCACATCTCCAGCTTGTAGCGTCCTGCGTCCTGCTTGTTGGCGTCCAGATAGCCGATGTAATCCCGCAGTCCCGAGATGGGCAGGTTTTCGGGATCAATGCTCACCACCCCCAGCTGCTTGGGAGTCAGCTCGGACTGCCACTGCATCTGGGCATGTTTCTCGTCCAGGATCTGCTTGGGATCGTCGAAGCGGGTGATGTGCACCTGCTTGAGCAGCCAGTGATGCTGCTCGAACACCCCTTCCTGCGCCTGGACCACGTCGATCAAGGCTCGGGACGGAGTAAAACGATACAGTGTGATGCCGGTCAGGGCGCCGTCGTTGCGCACCCCGTTGATATTGACGAAGTTGTTGCCATCCCGTGCCCAGACACCGTAGGCCGAGACGGTGAGTCGCCCTTCCGACATAGCACCCGCCTTGATGTCATCCGCCATCCGCTTGGCGGCCGGGGCGACGTACTCGCCCATCAGACCGACCAGCAGCATCAGGGGGATCGCCGTCTTGAGCGCCGCCATCACGATGCTGATCTTGGAGCGACCCGATGCCTGCATCACCACCAACTCGGAGCTGGTGGCGAGCTGCCCCAGGCCGATGAGGCCACCCAGCAGGGCCGCCAGGGGGAAGAACAGCACCGCCTCCTTGGGCATGGAGAGCAGTACGAAATAGAGGGCGTTGAGCATGTCGTAGTTGCCCTCCCCCACGGCTTTCAACTGCTCCACATATTTGATGAGCGCCGCCAGCCCGACCAGGGTCAGTTCACACAGCAGGATCGACATGAAGATGACCCTGCCGATGTATCTATCGAGAATGCCGAACATCAACAGAAACTCCTATGTTGCAGCATCATGCTGATTTGCCTTTGAAAAAGTGACCCTTGACCCCGTTCCACCAACTGGTGCCCTGCAGGTTGAGCGGCACCCCGATCAGCAGCAGATAGACCAGCGGCACCAGGAACATGCCTGGCCAGTGAGGCAGACGCCCGCTGTCGATGGCTGAACGGGCGGCACTGAGCAGCAGGAAATAGGAGAGATAGAGCAGGATGGCCGGCAACAGTTTGGCGTAACGCCCCTGGCGGGGGTTGACCCGGGCCAGAGGCACCACCAGAACAGTGAGCACCAGGATGGAGAAGGGCAGCGACAGACGCCACTGCAGCTCGGCCATCAGCTGATTGTCCTGGGTACCCAGCAGCGCCATGGTCGGCTTGGCCGCCGCCTTGCGGTTGGAGCGCTCCATCTCCTGCTGACGGATTACCAGGCTGTATTCGCTGAACTCGGAGACCTGGAACTGCTTGCCGGTGAACTGACCTTCATAGCGGGAACCGTCCTTCAGAGTCAGCCATTGCAGGCCATTGCTGTCGGCGGTCACCTGTCCCTCGTTAGCCACCACCACGGAAGGGGGCGAACTCCCTTCGGCACGCTGCAGCACGAAGATCTTCTGCAACTCGGATCCCTTGTCGTTCAGATCCTGGATGTAGGCAACCAGGCGCCCCTTGTCGAGCTCCATGAAACGGCCGGCCTGCAGGAAGGAGATGCCAGGATCGGCCTTGAACTCGTCGATCACCTGATACTCGCGCTCCTTGGCCTGGGGGGCGATCCAGCCGGTATTGAATGCGGCGACGGCTGCTGTCAGCAGAGCCAGCAGCAGGGCACTGCCCATCACGAAGCGGTGGCTGAAGCCTACCGCATGCATCACCGTCATCTCGCTTTCCGCATACAAACGACCGTGAGCAAACAGAATGGCTAAAAACAGACTGATAGGCAGCATCAACAGGGCCATATTCGGCAGGTTGAGCAGCAACAGGGTGGAAACCAGGCGCGTCGGCACCTCACCATCGGCAGCATCGCCGATGATCTGGATAAATTGCTGGCTGACGAAGATAAGCAGCAGTACGAACAGCACCGCCAGCTGGGTTTTCAGGGTCTCCCTGAACAAATATCGGAAAACGATCACAGTCATTCCCAAGTAAACTTGTGTTTTTAGTCGAATGCCTGAAAAATAGGGCCCTATATTGGATTTTTACCAGTTTGAACTGCGGAGCCTGTGGCTGTTCGCTCCGCCTCTGATACCCCAACAAGCACCGCATTATTCAATAAATGGTGCCTTTTGTCTTTAGGATGTAGGAGATTCCATGGAGTTCAGTGTAAAGAGTGGCAGTCCTGAGAAGCAACGCAGCGCCTGCGTCGTGGTCGGCGTTTTTGAGCCTCGCCGCCTCTCTCCGGTTGCCGAACAGCTGGACAAGATCAGCGACGGCTACCTCAGCTCGCTGCTGCGCCGCGGCGATCTGGAAGGCAAACCAGGCCAGATGCTGTTGCTGCATCAAGTACCGGGCGTGCTCAGCGAGCGCGTGCTGCTGGTAGGGTGCGGCAAGGAGCGGGAACTCGACGAACGCCAGTACAAGCAGATCATCAACAAGACCATCACCACCCTGAACGAGACCGGGTCCATGGAAGCGGTCTGCTTCCTGACCGAGCTGCACGTCAAGGGCCGGGATACCTACTGGAAGGTGCGTCAGGCGGTAGAAACCACCAAGGCGGGCCTCTACAGCTTCGATCAGTTCAAGACCAACAAGGCCGAACCGCGCCGCCCGTTGCGCAAGCTGGTATTCAACGTGCCGACGCGTCGGGAACTGACCATAGGCGAGCGCGCCATCACCCACGGCCTGGCCGTGGCGAAAGGGGTACGCATCTGCCGCGACGTGGCGAACATGCCGCCCAACGTCTGCAACCCGGCCTACCTCGCCTCCCAGGCCCGCCGTCTGGCGGATGCCTATGACAACATCACCACCAAGGTGATCGGCGAGCAGGAGATGGCAGAACTCGGCATGAACTCCTACCTGGCGGTGGCCCGCGGCTCCGAGAACGAAGCCATGATGGCCATCATCGAATACAAGGGCAACGCCGACGCCAAGCCCATCGTACTGGTGGGCAAGGGACTGACCTTCGATTCGGGCGGCATCTCCATCAAGCCGGCGGACGGCATGGACGAGATGAAGTACGACATGGGCGGCGCCGCCTCCGTGCTCGGCACCATGCATGCCCTGGCCCAGTTGCAGCTGCCCATCAACGTCATCGGCGTGCTGGCAGGCTGCGAGAACATGCCGGGTGGCAACGCCTATCGCCCGGGTGACATCCTCACCACCATGTCCGGCCAGACCGTCGAGGTGCTCAACACCGACGCCGAGGGTCGCCTGGTGCTGTGCGATGCCCTCACCTATGTGGACCGCTACGATCCCGAAACCGTGATCGACGTGGCGACCCTGACCGGCGCCTGCATCATCGCCCTGGGTCACCACACCTCGGGCCTGCTGGCCAACCACAACCCCTTGGCCCACGAGCTGCTGAACGCCTCCGAGCAGGCCGGCGATCGCGCCTGGCGCCTGCCGCTGTTCGACGAGTATCAGGAGCAGTTGGAGAGTCCGTTCGCGGACATGGCCAACATCGGGGGCCGCCCGGCCGGCACCATCACCGCCGCCGCCTTTCTGTCGCGCTTCACCAAGAAGTACAACTGGGCCCACCTGGATATCGCAGGGACCGCCTGGAAGAGCGGCAAGGATAAAGGTTCCACCGGTCGCCCCGTGCCCCTGCTGACCCAGTTCCTGCTCAATCGAGCCGGCGTGGCAGACGTCGAAGACAAGGAGTAACCCCTCTCTTCGGATGCCCGCATCAGGGGAGTGGTACCACAAGGAAGAGGCTCGCCTCTTCCTTGTTTCATTGAGAGAATCCGGGAAGACCGTGCCTGGCACGGCGCCCCGCAGACGGCCAATCGCTGTCCGTCACAGCCAAACGGGACCCACCTGATGAGCCAAGTGACCTTTTACCTGATGAGTGAGCCTGACGACGCTCAGGCGTCTGCGGTCGAACGCCTCGCCTGCCAGCTGGCGGCCGATGGCTGGAGTGCCGGCCACCTCTATCTGTTTTGCAACGACGAGGCCCAGGCCCTGCGCCTGGACGAGCTGCTGTGGCAACTGCCGCCGGATCGTTTCGTGCCGCACCAGTTGCAGGGGGAGAGCGGCCAGGCCCCGGTGGAGATAGGCCATCAGCCACCGAAGCGGCGCTATGCCCGCCTCATCAACCTGGCCGAGCAGACACCTTTGTTTGCAGGACACTTCGCTCAAGTGGTAGATTTTGTCCCCACTGACGAAACGCAAAAGCAGCAAGCCCGCGAGCGCTACAAGCACTATCGCCAGGCGGGTCATGCCCTCGAGATGAGGGATCAGCCCGTCCTTGCCGCACCGGATCCGGCGCAGCCCTGACTGCGCCACCCTCGATCCACGACGACTCAACACCAGACTCCATCCATCCAGAATACGGCGAGACCATGGAAAAGACTTTTAATCACAACGCCATCGAACAGGCGCTCTATCAGCACTGGGAAGCCCAGGGTTACTTCAAGCCCCACGGCGACACCAGCAAAGACTCCTTCTGCATCATGATCCCGCCGCCGAACGTCACCGGCAGCCTACACATGGGTCACGCCTTCCAGCAGACCCTGATGGACACCCTGATCCGCTACAACCGCATGCAGGGCAAGAACACCCTGTGGCAGGCAGGTACCGACCACGCCGGTATCGCCACCCAGATGGTGGTTGAGCGCAAGATCGCCGCCGAAGAGGGCAAGACCCGCCACGATTACGGCCGTGAAGCCTTCATCGACAAGATCTGGCAGTGGAAGGAAGAGTCCGGTGGCACCATCACCCGCCAGATGCGCCGCCTCGGCGACTCCGTTGACTGGGAGCGCGAGCGCTTCACCATGGATGAAGGCCTCTCCGCCGCCGTGCAGGAAGTGTTCGTCCGTCTCTACGAAGATGGCCTGATGTACCGCGGCAAGCGCCTGGTGAACTGGGATCCCAAGCTCAACACCGCCATCTCCGATCTGGAAGTGGAAAACCGCGAGATCAAGGGCCACATGTGGCACCTGCGCTATCCGCTGGCCAACGGCGCCAAGACAGCCGAGGGCCAGGATCACCTGATCGTCGCCACCACCCGTCCGGAGACCATGCTGGGCGATACCGCCGTCGCCGTGAACCCGGAAGACCCCCGTTACAAGGCGCTGATCGGCCAGCACATTCTGCTGCCACTGGTGAACCGCCTGATCCCCATCGTCGCCGATGAACACGCCGACATGGAGAAGGGCACCGGCTGCGTGAAGATCACCCCGGCCCACGACTTCAACGACAACGAAGTGGGCAAGCGCCACAACCTGCCAATGATCAACATCTTCACCCTGGACGCCCACGTGCGTGCCGAGGCCGAAGTGGTCGACACCAACGGCAACCCCAGCACCGCCTACGATGCCGCCCTGCCGAGCGAGTTTGCAGGCATGGAGCGCTTCGCCGCCCGCAAGGCCATCGTCGCCAAGCTGGACGAGCTGGGTCTCTTGGCCGAGATCAAGGATCACGTGCTGCAACAGCCTTACGGTGATCGCGGCGGCGTGCCCATTGAGCCCATGCTGACCGACCAGTGGTACGTGCGCGTGGCCCCCATGGCCAAGACCGCCATCGAAGCGGTGGAAGATGGCCGTATCCAGTTCGTGCCGAAACAGTACGAAAACATGTACTTCTCCTGGATGCGCGACATTCAGGACTGGTGCGTCTCCCGTCAGCTGTGGTGGGGTCACCGCATCCCGGCCTGGTATGACGACGCCGGCAACGTCTACGTGGGCCGTGACGAGGCGGAAGTGCGTGCCAAGCACAGCATCCCGTCCGTGACCACCCTGCGTCAGGACGAAGACGTGCTCGACACCTGGTTCAGCTCCGCCCTGTGGACCTTCTCCACCCTGGGCTGGCCGAACAACACCGAGGCGCTCAAAACCTTCCACCCGACCGACGTGCTGATGAGCGGCTTCGACATCATCTTCTTCTGGATTGCCCGGATGATCATGATGACCATGCACTTCATCAAGGACGAAAACGGCCAGCCGCAAGTCCCGTTCAAGACCGTCTACATCACGGGCCTTATCCGTGACGAAGAAGGCCAGAAGATGTCCAAGTCCAAGGGCAACGTGCTGGACCCGCTCGACATGATCGACGGCATCTCCCTGGAAGATCTGCTGGAGAAGCGCACCGGCAACATGATGCAGCCGCAGATGGCCGAGAAGATCGGCAAGCGCACCGCCAAGCAGTTCCCGGAAGGGATCGAGGCCCATGGTACCGACGCCCTGCGCTTCACCCTGGCGGCGCTGGCCTCTACCGGTCGTGACATCAACTGGGACATGAAGCGCCTGGATGGCTACAACAACTTCTGCAACAAGCTGTGGAACGCCTCCCGCTATGTGCTGATGAACACCGAGGATCAGGATTGCGGCCTGCACGGCGGCGAGATGCAGTTCAGCCTGGCGGATCGCTGGATCCAGTCCCAGCTGCAAGTGGCCATCCGTGACTTCCGTACCGCCCTCGATACCTACCGCTTCGATATCGCGGCCGGTGTGCTGTACGAATTTATCTGGAACCAGTTCTGCGACTGGTATCTGGAGCTGACCAAGCCGGTGCTGGGCAAGGGCTCAGAGGCCGAGCAGCGCGCCACCCGTCACACCCTGGTGACTGTGCTGGAGACCCTGCTGTGTCTGGCGCACCCCATCATCCCTTTCATCACCGAGACCATCTGGAAGTCGGTGGCTCCGCTGACCGGCGTGCACGCCGACACCATCATGATTCAGGCTTTCCCGGAGTTCGATGCCGCCAAGGTAGACGACGCCGCCATGGCGGATCAGGAGTGGGTGAAGGAGTTCATCGTCGGCATCCGCAACATCCGCGCCGAGATGAACGTGGCTCCGAGCGTAGCCCTGAACGTGCTGCTCAAGTGTGATGGAAAGGACGCCCAGCGCGCCGGTGACAACGAGGCCTTCCTCAAGTCCCTGGCTCGTCTGGAATCCATCCGCGTGCTGGCGGACGGTGAAGTCGCCCCCCTGTCGGTGAAGAAGCTGATCGGTGCTACCGAGCTGATGATCCCGATGGCCGGTCTCATCGACAAGGATGCCGAACTGGCCCGTCTGGCCAAAGAGGTGGCCAGGCTGGTCGGCGAGTGCGGCCGCATCGAAGGCAAACTCGGCAACGAGGCCTTCGTCGCCAAGGCACCGGATGCCGTCATCGCCAAGGAGCGCGAGAAGCTGGAAGATTACCGTCTCCAGCTGACCAAGCTGGAAGCCCAGCAGGCCGAGATCGCCGCCCTCTAAGTGCTCCTCGCCAACCCCAAAAGCCCCCGTCTATCGGGGGCTTTTCATTTTCCCCCCCCGGATGGCAAACCCGCGGCTATCATCCCGATGCCTGGATGACGACGAGTCCGTGATGGACGGATGCCCCGCAGCCCAACGTTGAATTGAAAAATTCACGAGCCACATCACCTCCTTTCACAAGCGCATCGCCCGCAAATTCATTACACTGCCAGCGATCTTTTCTACCGGGAGTGCTGCTGCAGTATGGAAATATTGATCCTGTTTGGATTGATTTTGCTCAATGGCGTCTTCGCCATGTCGGAAATCGCCATCGTCACCGCACGCAAGGCCCGTCTCAGCAAGATGGCAAGCGAGGGGAGCCGCTCTGCCGCCATCGCCCTCAAGCTGGGAGAGGATCCGACCCATTTCCTCTCCGCCGTCCAGATCGGCATCACCAGCATAGGCCTGCTCAACGGTATCTACGGTGAGTCACTGCTGGCCCAACCCTTCGCCCTCTGGCTGCAGGAGTGGGGTCTCTCCCCCAAGAGCAGCAGCCTGTTCGCCACCGTCATCGTGGTGGTGCTGGTGACCTACCTCTCCATCGTGGTGGGGGAACTGGTGCCCAAGCGCCTCGGCCAGCTCAATGCCGAACGCATCGCCTGCCTGGTGGCTCGCCCCATGCTGTGGCTGGCGACCCTGACCCGCCCCTTCGTCTGGCTGCTGTCCGCCTCCACCAACGCCAGCCTGCACCTGCTGCGGGTCGATCAGAGCAGCAGCAACAACGTCACCCAGGAGGAGATCCACGCCATCCTGGTAGAGGGCTCAGAGGCCGGCATCATCGAGGATCACGAACACACTATGTTGCGGAACGTGTTCCGCCTCGACGAACGCAGCCTCTCCTCCCTGATGGTGCCCCGCAGCGACATCCGCTATCTGGATCTCTCCCTGCCGCTGGAGACCAACCTGCAGCGACTGGTGGAGTATCGCCACAGCTTCTTCCCGGTCTGTGACGGCAGCCTCTCTGACCTGGTGGGCATCCTCAACGTCAGCAAGGTGCTACACGCCTACATCAAGGGGGAGCCCATCGATCTGGCGGCCCTGACCCAGGATGGCAGCCTGCTGCCGGAGACCCTCAACGGCCTGGAGCTGCTCAACCACTTCCGCGCCCACGCCGAACACATGGTGCTGGTGGTGGACGAATATGGCGAGCTGCAGGGGCTGGTCACCCAGCAGGATCTGCTGGAGACCCTGGCGGGCGACTTCCAGCAGGAAGACGGGGAGAACAACTGGGCCTTCCAGCGTGCCGATGGCAGTTGGCTGCTCGACGGCCTGATCCCGCTGCCGGAATTGAAGGACTGTCTGGAGCTGGTTCGCCTGCCGGAAGAAGAAAAACATCACTATCACACCCTCGGAGGGCTTATCATGCTGCTCCTTGGCCGCCTTCCCCAGACCGGAGACCTGGTCACCCTGGAACAGTGGCAACTGGAAATCGTGGATATGGACGGCCTGCGCATCGACAAGGTGCTTGCCATGCCCTTGACCGACCAACCCAGCTAACCTGCGGAGTTTGCATGTATGGAGCAGTTTTACCACCTGGCTAACGCCTTCATTCATCAGGATCTGGCGACCCTGTCCGACCCCAAGATGGTCTTCATGGTCTACATAGTCCTGCTGACCTTCCTGGTGCTGGAAAATGGCTTCATCCCGACCGCCTTCCTGCCCGGTGACACCCTGCTGATCCTGACCGGCGTGCTCATCTATCAGGGGGTACTGCCGCTCGCAGTCATCCCGCTGCTGATCCTGGCGACCTTCTTCGGCACCTGGCTCGGTTACATGCAGGGGCGCTTCCTCGGCCACACCCAGATGTACCACAGGCTGATGTCCCATCTGGACGAGAAGCACAAGGAGAAGGTGCACTACCTGCTCAACAAGTACGGCATCATCACCCTGATCACCGCCCGCTACATCGCCTTCGTGCGCACCGCCTACCCCTACATCGTCGGCGCCAACGAGATACCCCAGGGTCGCTTCCTGGTGGTGAACCTCATCAGCTCCATCATGTGGATCTGCCCTCTGGTCGGGCTGGGTTACTACCTGAGTCACACCAAGCTGGCCGCGCAGTATGAGTCCCAGTTCCTCAGTATCATCCTCTGCCTGCCGCTGGTGCTGCTGGTGGGCGGCTTGATAGCGCTGGTCTGGCGCTGGCTGAGCAAACGCAAGGTCCACGTCTCAAGGGATTGAGACAAATCACAGGGGTCGCCAGCAGGCGGCCCTTTTTTATGGAAATAGTGGCGAATTCCGCCCTCCCGCTCTTGTAAAGCGAGGGCAAAAATGAGTGAATCTAGCGCCTTTTTTCGCTGTGGATGGAGTCGGTTGTATGGGGTGTCGGATTCGCGCAATCGCGCTGGTATGTGGATTGATGGGACTGCTCGGATCGCAGGCAGCCCTGGCGGCGCCCAACCCGGCCAAGCTGCAACTGAAATCGGGCAGTGCCCTGGTGATGGACATCAACACGGGCAAGACCCTCTACCAGAAGAACCCTGCCCAGGTGCGCCCCATCGCCTCCCTCACCAAGCTGATGACGGCCCTGGTGGTGCTGGATACCCGCCAGAACCTCAACCAGACCCTGACCATCGATCAGAACGACAGGGACAACCTCAAGCACACCTACTCCCGGGTACGCATGGGCACCAAGGTGAGCCGCCGTGACGCCCTGCACCTAGCGCTGATGTCCTCCGAGAATCGCATGGCCTCTGCCCTCGGCCGCCACTATCCGGGTGGCCGCTCGGCCTTCATTCGCGCCATGAACAACAAGGCCAGGCAGCTCGGCATGCGCAACAGCCGTTTCTACGACTCCACCGGCCTGTCGACCCGCAACGTCTCCACCGCCCGGGATCTCGCCAAGCTCATCGCCGCCGCCTATCGCCAGCCGCTGATCCGACAGTTCACCCAGGACACCAACAAGGAGATGCGCTTCAGCACGCCCGCCTACAGCCTGATGTTCAACAACACCAACCCCCTGGTGAAGAACCCGGACTGGGACGTGCGCCTCTCCAAGACCGGCTACACCGACGAGGCGGGCCGCTGCCTGCTGATGCGCGCCAAGCCGGACCAGCAGGAGCTCGCCATCGTGCTGCTCAACTCCGTGGGCAAACGCACCCCTGTCGGCGATGCGAATCGCATTCGCAAGTGGCTGAAAAGCTGACTCTCTCCACGAAGACAAGAAAGGATGCCGCGGCATCCTTTTTTATTGCCCGCCAAAGGCTGCTGTCGGCCACCAAGGCGTTCAACGTCCAGAGCCTGGGTTCATGCCGCCCTAGTGGTGCCAACGAGCCTGTAGCAGCGCGGTGAGCAGCTGGAGGTGGCATGGGGCTGGGATGACAAGACGCTGAGTGGCAGGGTCTGGTTCCGGATAGAGGGGAAGATAGGACGAAGACAGGGAGTGATGTGGCGGGAATAGCAAGTGTCGTTCAATACGGCGGCACATCGATCGCCATCAGGGCCACAGATCTCCAGGACCGGGAGAATGGCGCCCATAAAAAAACAGCCCCGACTAATGTCGAGGCTGTCTGTATGGTGCGCCCGAGAGGATTCGAACCTCTGACCACCTGGTTCGTAGCCAGGTACTCTATCCAGCTGAGCTACGGGCGCTCATCAACTTTTGGTACTGCTAAAATGGTGCGCCCGAGAGGATTCGAACCTCTGACCACCTGGTTCGTAGCCAGGTACTCTATCCAGCTGAGCTACGGGCGCTCACAAACTTTTGATACTGCTAAAATGGTGCGCCCGAGAGGATTCGAACCTCTGACCACCTGGTTCGTAGCCAGGTACTCTATCCAGCTGAGCTACGGGCGCTCATAAATCTTTGATTTCACTTTAAATGGTGCGCCCGAGAGGATTCGAACCTCTGACCACCTGGTTCGTAGCCAGGTACTCTATCCAGCTGAGCTACGGGCGCTCTGATTTAAAGCGATAAAAAAAGCTTACTCAACAGTAAGCCTTTTCTAGCGTACCGACCTGCCGACGGTCGATACATGACTCATCGTGAGTCTAATATGGTGCGCCCGAGAGGATTCGAACCTCTGACCACCTGGTTCGTAGCCAGGTACTCTATCCAGCTGAGCTACGGGCGCAAAATGGCGGAGAAGGGGGGATTCGAACCCCCGATGCGGGTATAAGCCGCATACTCCCTTAGCAGGGGAGCGCCTTCAGCCTCTCGGCCACCTCTCCGTTTGCGGGGCTGATAATACTTCACAGGGATTTTTAGTCAAACACTTTTTTGGAGAAAACAGCGAGTTCGCTCAGCATTTGGCCAAAGCGTGGAATATTCAAGCAATATCGACACTTACCCCCTGGTTCCGCGCCTCGCAAGGCGATTTGCAGGGCCCGGAAAAACAAAAGGCGACACCTGAGATGTCGCCTTGAGGCTGCCAATGGAATGGCTTAGAAATTCGGTTGGCCCGGTACTTTCTCGGCCTGTATCCGCATGTAGATCTCTTCGCGGTGCACGGAGACCTCTTTGGGTGCATTCACACCGATACGAACCTGGTTACCCTTAACGCCCAGCACGGTGACAGTCACTTCGTCACCGATCATCAGGGTTTCCCCTACACGACGAGTCAAAATAAGCATTCGCTTGCTCCTGTATCCTGTTTTGTATTTATATCGATATGCGCCATTATCTTACAAAGATACCGATATGGTAAATGGTTGAAACTAAATCAATCAGGGATTGTTCCCCAAGGGCTGCTCATGAGGCTCATTATCCAGCCCGAACGCTGAGTGCAACGAACGCACGGCCAGCTCCAGGTACTTCTCGTCAATCACCACGGATATCTTGATTTCAGAGGTGGAGATCAACTGCATGTTGATCCCCTCCTCACCCAATACCTTGAACATGGTGCGCGCGACCCCGGGATGATTCCACATGCCGACCCCGACGATGGAGACCTTGGCGATCTCCCCGTTACCCTGCACACAGGCGGCCCCCAACAGGGTGGCGGTCTCCTCCAGCAGGGCGCGAGCCCGGCGATAGTCATCGCGATTCACCGTGAAGGTGAAGTCGGCGGTGCCATCCCCCATGGTGTTCTGCACTATCATGTCGACATCTATGTTGGCGTCGCTGATCGGATTCAGGATCTGCGCGGCCACCGTCGGCCTGTCCGGCACTCCCAGAATGGTTAGGCTGGCCTCGTTGCGATTGAACGCAATGCCGGATACCAGGGGTGCTTCCATCCTCTCACCTCCATATGTGATTAAGGTTCCCTCTCCGTCGACGAAACTCGACAGCACCCGCAGCGGTACGCGGTACTTGCCCGCGAATTCCACCGAACGGATCTGCAGCACCTTGGCCCCCAGGCTCGCCATCTCCAGCATCTCCTCGAAGGTGATGGTGGAGAGGCGGCGTGCCTTGGGCTCGATGCGCGGATCCGTGGTATAGACCCCATCCACATCGGTAAAGATCTGGCATTCATCGGCCTTGATGGCGGCCGCCACGGCAACCGCCGTGGTGTCCGAACCACCTCGCCCCAGGGTGGTGATGGCGTTGTGCTCATCACGGCCCTGGAAGCCGGCGATCACCACCACCTTGCCCGCACCCAGCTCGGCCTGAACCTGCTCGGTGTCGATCTGGGTGATGCGCGCCTTGCCATGGGCGGAATCAGTGTGGATACGAACCTGATCACCGGTCATTGAGACCGCAGGGCAACCCCGTTTGTTCAACGCGATGGCCAGCAGCGCTATGGTGACCTGTTCACCGGTGGAGACCAGCACATCCATCTCGCGCCGGTTGGCATCCGGATCCAGCTGCTGGGCCATGCCCAGCAACCGGTTTGTTTCGCCCGACATGGCGGAGACGACCACCACCACATCATGCCCCTGGGCGCGGCTCAGCTGAACACGATCAGCCACCGCCTCGATCCGCTCCAGCGTGCCGACCGAGGTGCCGCCGTACTTCTGTACATAGAGTGCCACAGATCACCTCGCCCGTTTACAGGCGCTCTTCCAGCCAGGAGTGAACGGATTGCAGGGCCGCCGGCACCGCAGCAGGTTGGGTACCACCCGCCTGCGCCATGTCAGGACGACCACCACCCTTGCCACCCACCTGCTGGGCCACCAGATTGACCAACTCACCGGCCTTCACCTTGGCGGTCAGATCGTTGGTCACACCGGCGATCAGGTTGACCTTGTCCTCGCTGCTGGTTGCCAGCAGCACGACACCGGACTTCATCTGATTCTTCAACTCGTCCAGCATGCCGCGCAGGGACTTGGGATCGGCACCTTCCAGCGCAGCAATCAGCACCTTCTGGCCATTGATCTCGATCACCTGGCTCAGCAGGTCGCTGCCGGCCTGCGCCGCCAGCTTGGCCTTGAGCTGTTCCAGCTCGCGCTCCATCAGCTTTGCCTTGTCCATCATCTGGCGAACCTTGTCGGCGATGGAGAACTGATCCCCCTTCACCAGGGCTGCCGCCTCTTCGATCTGCTCGCCCAGCTGGTGCATGAAATCGATGGCACCTTTGCCGGTGACCGCTTCGATACGACGCACCCCTGCGGCGATGCCGCTCTCGGCGATGATCTTGAAGAAGCCGATGTCGCCGGTGCGCTTGGCATGAGTACCGCCGCACAGCTCGGTGGAGTAATCCCCCATACGCACGACGCGGACATCATCTTCATATTTCTCGCCAAACAGGGCCATGGCGCCGGCGGACTTGGCGGCCTCCAGATCCATCAGCTCGGTGCTGACATCGTGGTTGGCACGTATCTGGGCATTGACCAGCTCCTCGACTCGGCGAATGGTCGCCATGGTCAGGCCTTCGAAGTGGGAGAAGTCAAAACGCATGCGCTCCGCACCGACCAGGGAACCCTTCTGGGTCACATGGTCGCCCAGCGCCTGGCGCAGGGCGGCGTGCAGCAGGTGAGTGACCGAGTGGTTCAGGGCGATGGCCTGACGGCGCTCGCCATCGACCACGGCTTCCACCTCGGCGCCCTTCTCCAGGGTGCCCAGTTCCAGATAACCTTTGTGAATGATGGCCTTGCCAGCTTTCTGGGTATCGGTCACGGCGAAGATGCCGTCATCCACTTTCAGAATGCCACTGTCGCCCACCTGACCACCGGATTCGGCGTAGAAGGGGGTCTCCGCCAACACCACCACAGCCTCTTCGCCGGCGATGAGACCGTTCACCTCGACGCCATCCTTGTAGATGCCGACCACGGTCGTCTTTTCGCTGAGCTGCTTGTAACCGGTAAATGGGGTTTCGAAATCGAGTTTCAACACCTCGTTGTAGTTCACCCCGAAGCTGGAGGCTTCCTTGGCACGGGCGCGCTGCTTCTCCATCTCGGCCTTGAAGCCTTCCTCGTCGATAACGATCTCGCGCTCGCGTACCACGTCGGCGGTGAGATCCGCCGGGAAGCCATAGGTGTCATACAGTTTGAACACCACCTCGCCCGGAATGACCTTGGCATCGCCGAGGTTCGCCAGCACGTCTTCCAGCAGCAGCAGGCCGCGGTCCAGGGTGCGGACGAACTGTTCCTCCTCGATGCGCAGCACGCGCTCGACCAGCGGCAGCTGGGCGATGAGTTCGGCAGCCACGTCCTTCATCTGCACCGCCAGTTCGGCAGCCAGCTTGTAGAAGAAGATCTCGGTGGCCCCCAGCTTGCGGCCATGACGCACGGCGCGGCGGATGATGCGGCGCAGCACATAGCCGCGGCCTTCGTTGGAGGGCATGACGCCGTCAGCCACCAAGAAGGCGCAGGAGCGGATGTGGTCGGCGATGACGCGCAGGGACTGGTTGCTCAGATCCTCGGTGCCGACGATCTCGGCCGCCTTCTTGATCAGCGCCTGGAAGATGTCGATCTCGTAGTTGGAGTGCACACCCTGCATGATGGCGGAGATGCGCTCCAGGCCCATGCCGGTGTCCACGGACGGACGGGGCAGCGGCTCCATGGTGCCGTCGGCCTGACGGTTGAACTGCATGAAGACCACGTTCCAGATTTCGATGAAACGATCGCCGTCTTCTTCCGGTGAGCCGGGAGGGCCACCCCAGAGGTGGTCGCCGTGGTCGTAGAAGATCTCGGTGCAGGGGCCGCACGGGCCGGTATCGCCCATCTGCCAGAAGTTATCGGAGGCAAAGGCGGCTCCCTTGTTGTCACCGATACGCACGATGCGCTCGACCGGCACACCGATCTCATTGGCCCAGATGTTGAAAGCTTCGTCGTCCGTTTCATAGACGGTCACCAACAGGCGCTCTTTGGGCAGCTTGAGGGTACCGGTCAGGAATTCCCAGGCAAAACGGATGGCGTCCTGCTTGAAGTAGTCACCGAAGCTGAAGTTGCCCAGCATCTCGAAGAAGGTGTGGTGACGAGCGGTATAGCCGACGTTTTCCAGGTCATTGTGCTTGCCGCCAGCCCGTACACAGCGCTGGGCCGTGGTTGCACGGTTGTAGCCACGCTTGTCTGCGCCAAGGAACACGTCCTTGAACTGGTTCATCCCTGCGTTGGTGAACAGCAAGGTCGGATCGTTGTGCGGCACCAGCGAGCTGGAGGAGACAACCTGGTGCCCCTGAGAGCGGAAATACTCGAGGAACGCTGAGCGTAACTCTGACGTGGACATATACATGGAAAATCCTGCTTGATTCGGATACGGACTTTTAATCGCAATAATGTAAGTTTTCTGCGGGGTAAAGTAAAACGCGCGGGCCCGTCACGGGTGAAAAAGCCCCCAATGGACGGGGCTGCAGCAGAACACCTGACAAGCGCAGGCGGAAAGGGGAGTCGGCTGGGTGGCAGATCATGGCGCCATGGCCCTCAGGGGCAGGATAAAACGAGGGAAATGCCTCCCATCTTACGCGCCGGAGGATCACGCCACCTGGCAGCACCATGGCCAGAACCAGCCCGTTAGTCGTCCCCCTGCTGCATGGCAGAGATGGCGTAACGCGCCTGCTCCTGGGTAAAACCCCGCCCAAGCAAATACTTGAGCCACTTCATCTTCAGCTTGAAATCACCGAGATCGGCGACTCTGGCACGCCGCTCGAGCAGGACGAACGCCAGTTCGAACCAGTCCAGCTCGGGCTGGTCAAAGGCGGCGTCGATCTGCATATCATCCAGCCCCTTGCGGCGCAGATCGAAGCGGATCTTGATGGGACCATGGCCCTTGGCCGCACCGGCCCGCACCGCCATGGCGCCGTACCGATCGTCATTGACCCAGTTGTAGCCATGGCAATACTCGACAACGGCCTCGATCACCTCTTCATTGAAGCCCTGCAGCCGCAGCCGCTTGGCCAGCTCCGACTCGGCGCTCTCGCGGCGAGCCAGACTGCGCATGGCAAAGGCGCGGGCGGCAGCAAACCGTTCTTCAAAGGAGAGTTCAACGGATTCGGGGGAAGATTCATCGACCATAAATGACAAGGCCGGGTATCAACCCGGCCTTCCTTGTTCCTTATTCGAACTCTTGTTCGCTTTCGTCTTCAAACTCTTCGGCGACCGCGGCCACCGGCTTCTCGACCGGTACGGCACCGGAGAGCAGCAGCTCACGCAGGCGGGCTTCCACCTCGGCAGCCATCACCTTGTTCTCGGCGAACAACTTCATCACGTTGGCCTTGCCCTGGCCGATCTTCTCGCCGTTGTAGCTGTACCAGGCGCCGGCCTTGTCGATCAGCTTGTGCTTGACGCCCAAGTCCACCAGTTCGCCCTCTTTGGAGATGCCGGCACCGTAGAAGATCTGGAACTCGGCCTGCTTGAAGGGCGGGGCCACCTTGTTCTTGACCACCTTGACGCGGGTCTCGTTACCGACCACTTCGTCACCTTCCTTGATGGCACCGATGCGACGGATATCCAGACGCACGGAGGCGTAGAACTTGAGCGCGTTACCACCCGTGGTGGTCTCGGGGCTGCCGAACATGACGCCGATCTTCATCCGGATCTGGTTGATGAAGATGCACAGGCAGTTGGCGTTCTTGATGTTGGCGGTCAGCTTGCGCAGGGCCTGGGACATCAGGCGGGCCTGCAGGCCGACGTGGGAATCCCCCATCTCGCCTTCGATTTCCGCTTTCGGCGTCAGGGCTGCCACCGAGTCGACGATGATGACGTCAACAGCGTTGGAGCGCACCAGCATGTCGCAGATCTCCAGCGCCTGTTCACCGGTATCCGGCTGGGAGATCAGCAGGTCGTCGACGTTGACCCCCAGTTTGGCGGCATAGATGGGATCCAGCGCGTGCTCCGCATCGACGAAGGCACAGGTCTTGCCTTTCTTCTGGGCTTCCGCGATCACCTGCAGGGTGAGGGTGGTTTTGCCTGACGATTCCGGACCGTAGATCTCGACGATGCGACCGCACGGCAGACCACCGATGCCCAGCGCCACGTCCAGGGAAAGGGAGCCGGTGGAGATGGCTTCGATATCCATGGTCTTGCTGTCGCCCAGACGCATGATGGAGCCTTTGCCAAACTGCTTTTCGATCTGGCCCAGCGCAGCCGCCAGTGCCTTCTGTTTGTTCTGATCCATGCCAATCTCCGCTGGGAATCGTGATGTAGAAGTGAAGTTGGGCTAAGTATACTGTTTATGCATACAGTATCAAGCCCAATTTATCTGAGCAGAGCCAGCAGTCCGGACAAGGCCTGCCTGACCGCCTGCTGGCGCACCTGATGGCGGTCGCCATCGAAACGGGCGAGCAGGGAGTGATGACGGCCTGTGCGATCCGCCCAGGCGAACCAGACGGTGCCGACCGGCTTGTCGTCACTGCCACCACCAGGCCCGGCGATGCCGCTGATGGCGACGCAGATCCCGGCATCGGAACGGGCGAGGCCCCCTCTGGCCATCTCCAGCACCACGGCCTCGCTGACGGCGCCATGGCGCAGCAGGCTGTCGATGCTCACCCCCAGCATCTGCTGCTTGGCTTCGTTGGTATAGGTAACAAAGCCGCGATCGAACCAGCCTGAGCTGCCCGCAATATCCGTGATGGCCGTGGCGACCCCGCCCCCGGTACAGGACTCCGCCGTTGCGGCCAGCCAGCCTCGCGCCAGCAATGCCTCGCCGAGCTCCCGGGATAGACGGTCGATTTCTGCCTCTAGTCCCATCCTCATGCCCTCTCTGATCCCTTTCGGGGGAAACATGGGGGTCATTATGCAGTTGCCCCGAATCACGAGCAACCTACCCGGGAGCGGCTGCGTCAGCGACCGGCATGGCCCTGCCGAGCATTTGGCGCAAGCGCGCCACAGTGGCAAGTCACCCACGCTTAAGCTCCAGTACATGGGGGCTTCCTATAATCAGCAGGCACCGCCCTGTATGCGGTTTCTATCTTTTTGGATACTGGAGAAAGCAGATGAAGCATCAATTTAAAGTCGCCATGACTGCCCTGGCGATCTGTTTTGCCACCAATACCTTCGCCGCCGAGAGCGCCCCCGAGCTGCAGAGCGAAACCACCCTGGCGCAAGAGCTGAACCTCTCCAGCGCACAGGTTGAACAGATCAAGAGCCTGCGTGAGCAGGCGGCCAAAGAGCTCGGCGCGGTCAAGCTCGACGCCATCGGTCAGGACGTCATCATCAACATGATCAAGACCGGCAAGTGGGACGAGGCGGCCGCCAAGAAGCAGTTGCAGACCATCAGCAACGTGCAGGCCGAGGCCCGCTACTACCGTGCCCATTACCTGTTTGAAGTCAGCAAGGTGCTGACCCCGGAGCAGAAAACCAAGCTGCACGAGATGCTCAGTGGCAACGAAGCCATGTATTGAGAGACGGCTCCCGTTTCTGTGATGCCAATCCCCGCGCTGATGGCGGGGATCTTGTTTCCCCTTCCACGCCTTGCGCACAATTCCCCGCTCCCGCCCTCCCGACACGGCTTGCCACTCCCCTCCCACGCCAGTGAAATCCCAGGACAGCCTTCCCCAAAGCGAGATAACCCCTCACCATCTCGGCCCGACCATGTAGAATGGCACCAGATTCAGACCCATTACGGCAGACGCTTGCCCGCAAGAGCCCCTTCTGGAATAGAACATGACCGCACAACACCACGCTACTGGCGCTGCGCCAAGCGCCAATCTCAGCGCCCACACGCCCATGATGCAGCAGTACCTTGGCCTCAAGGCCGAGAACCCGGAAATCCTGCTGTTCTACCGGATGGGCGACTTCTACGAGCTGTTCTATGACGATGCCCGCAAGGCCTCCCAACTGCTCGATATCTCCCTGACCAAGCGCGGCCAGTCGGCGGGCAGCCCCATCCCGATGGCAGGTGTTCCCTATCATGCCATCGAGGGTTATCTGGCCAAGCTGGTGCAGCTCGGCGAGTCGGCCGCCATCTGCGAACAGGTGGGGGATCCCGCCACCAGCAAGGGGCCGGTGGAGCGTAAGGTCATTCGCATCATCACCCCGGGCACCGTCTCCGACGAGGCGCTGCTCAGCGAGCGGCAGGACAACCTGATCGCCGCCGTCTACCACGATGGCCGCCGCTTCGGCTATGGCACCATGGACATCGGCTCCGGCCGCTTCTTCATCAACCAGTTTGATAAAGAAGAGACCCTGTTGGCGGAGCTGCAACGCACCAATCCGGCCGAGCTGCTCTATCCCGAATCGTTCGAGTTCCTGCACCACATCGAGGGTCGCCGTGGCCTGCGTCGCCGCCCCGAGTGGGAGTTTGAGCTGGGTACCGCCCGCAAGCTCTTGTGCCAACAGTTCGGCACCCAGGATCTGGTGGGCTTTGGCGTCGACAAGAGCGAGACAGCCCTGTGCGCCGCCGGTTGCCTGATGCAGTACGTCAAGGACACCCAGCGTACCGCCCTGCCCCACATTCGCAGCGTGCGCCTCGAGCAGCCCGATCACGCCGTCATCATGAATGCCGCCACCCGCCGCAATCTGGAGCTGACCCAGAATCTGGCTGGCGGCTACGAAAATACCCTGGCCGAGGTGCTGGACCGCACCGCCACCCCCATGGGTAGCCGCCTGCTCAAGCGCTGGATCCACCAGCCGATCCGCGATCGGGTGATCCTGAAAGGGCGCCAGAGCACCATCAAGGAGTTGATCGAGCAGAACCTCTACGACGAGCTGGGCAACCTGCTGCGTCAGGTGGGCGATGTGGAGCGGGTGCTGGCGCGCCTCGCCCTGCGTTCGGCCCGCCCGCGCGACCTCACCCGCCTGCGGCAGGCCTTCGCCCAGTTGCCCGAGTTGCAGCGCCTGCTGGCGGACAACGAGCACGAAGCGGTGCAGCAACTGGCCGAGCGCGCCAGCACCTTCCCCGAGCTGCTCGACCTGCTGGAGCGCGCGGTGATGGAGGTGCCGCCGGTGCTGATCCGCGATGGCGGCGTCATCCGTGACGGCTTCAACCAGGAGCTGGACGAGCTGCGGGATCTGGCCAACGGCGCCACCGCCAGCCTCGCCCGCATCGAGGAGCGGGAGAAGCTGCTGACCGGCATCAACACCCTCAAGGTGGGTTACAACAAGGTGCACGGCTTCTATATCGAGGTGAGCCGCGCCAACAGCCATCTGGTGCCGGCCCACTACATCCGCCGTCAAACCCTCAAGAACAACGAACGCTACATCATCGATGAGCTGAAGAAATACGAGGACAAGGTACTCACAGCCCAAGCTCAGGCACTGGCGCTGGAGAAGCGCCTCTACGAAGAGTTGCTCGACACCCTGCTGCCCCACCTCGGCGATCTGCAGGAGTCCGCTGCCGCACTGGCAGAGCTGGACGTGCTGGCCAATCTGGCGGAGCGGGCAGAAACCCTCGACTACCGCTGCCCGACGCTTATCGATGAGGATCAGATCCTGATCGAAGCGGGCCGCCATCCGGTGGTAGAGCAGGTAATGACAGACCCCTTTATCGCCAACCCCATCCGGCTCGAGCGGGAACGGCGGATGCTGATCATCACAGGCCCCAACATGGGCGGTAAATCCACCTATATGCGCCAGACCGCGCTGATCGTGCTGCTGGCCCATATCGGCGCCTTCGTCCCGGCCGACAGCGCCCGCATCGGCCCCATCGACCGCATCTTCACCCGCATCGGGGCGTCGGACGACCTCGCCTCAGGCCGCTCCACCTTCATGGTGGAGATGACCGAAACCGCCAACATCCTCAACAACGCCACCGCCCGCAGTCTGGTGTTGATGGACGAGATTGGCCGCGGCACCAGCACCTACGACGGCCTGTCGCTGGCCTGGGCCTGCGCCGAGCAGCTGGCGAGCAAGATTGGTGCCTACACCCTGTTCGCCACCCACTACTTCGAGCTGACCCGCCTGCCCGAGCTGATGAGCGGGCTGGCCAACGTCCACCTCGATGCGGTGGAGCACGGCGACACCATCGCCTTTATGCACGCGGTGCAGGAGGGGGCGGCCAGCCGCTCCTACGGTCTACAAGTCGCCGCATTGGCAGGGGTACCGAAATCGGTGATCCAGCAGGCCCGTCACAAACTGCACGAGCTGGAAAGCGCCACTCCGGTGGCCGCCGGTGAATCTCGCCCGGCTCCGGTGACTCTCGCCCCGCAACCCCATCCGGTGGTGGAAGAGCTGGAAGCGGTGCGTCCCGACGAGCTCACCCCCCGTCAGGCGCTCGATCTGCTCTATCGACTCAAGCAGATGCTGTAAGCACCGACCGCCGCGCAAGCATGCAAAAGGGGAACCGCGAGGTTCCCCTTTTATTTACCTTAACCTGTCATCAGCCCGGGCCGATGCGATCCAGCAGACTCAGATTGACCGAGCCGGGATGGCGCTTGAGCTTCTGCCGGTATTCGAACTGGTGCTGACTCTCCTGCTTGAGCCCCTGCATCAGCGAATAGCACATGGCCAGCATGATCAGCGAGAAGGGCAGCGCGGCTATGATGCTGGCCGCCTGCAAGGCCGCCAGGCCGCCGGAGACCAGCAGGATGGCAGCCACCAGCCCCTGACCCAGTCCCCAGATGGCGCGGTGCAATACGGGGGGATCCTGATCGCCGATGGAGAGCAGCGTCGTAATCACGAGCGTCCCCGAGTCGCTGGAGGTGATGAAGTAGGTGCAGATAAGCAGGGTCAGCACCCCCTTGGCAATCCAGCCGAAGGTCTCCCAGTGCATCAGTTCCACCGTCTTGTAGAGCGCCAGGGTCACGTCCTGATTGACTGCCGCCACCACGCCACCGCCGCCGAACAGCTCCAGATGCATGGCGGTACCGCCGAACACGGTGAGCCAGAACATGCCGAGCAGGGAGGGCACCAACAGCACGCCGAGTACGAACTCGCGAATGGTGCGCCCCTTGGAGATGCGGGCGATGAACATACCGACGAAGGGGGCCCAGGCTATCCACCAACCCCAGTAGAAGGCGGTCCAGCTCGATTGCCAGGCCGAGGTGCCGTTGGCTTCGGTGTTGGTCCAGAAGCTCAGTTTGACGATGTTTTGCAGGTAGTCGCCGATATTCTGCACATAGGCGTTGAGGATGTAGGTGGTCGGTCCCAGCACCAGAAAGAGAGCGAGGATGAAGGCGCTGAGCCAGATGTTGAGCTCGGATAGGATCTTCACCCCGCGCCCCACGCCGGAGATGGCCGACAGGGTGGCGATCAGACTGATGCCGCCGATGAGCCAGAGCTGGCTCTGTTGGGAGACTTCCATGCCGAACATCTGGTTGAGGCCGGTGTTCATCTGGGAGACGCCAAGCCCTAAGGAAGTCGCTACCCCGAATACGGTACCGAACACCGCCAGCACGTCGGCGGCATGGCCCCAGAAGCCGTAGATCCGCTCGCCGAGAATGGGGTAGAGCACGGAGCGAATGGCCAGTGGCAACTTGCGGCGGTAGCTGAAGAAAGCCAGCGACAGGCCGACGATTACATAGATGGCCCAGGGGTGCAGACCCCAGTGGAAGAAGGTGAGGCGCATGGCCATCTGGGCCGCTTCCGGCGTCATCCCTTCGGTGACGAAGGGGTTGCCCTGCAGGTGATACATGGGCTCGGCGATGCTCCAGAACACCAGGCCTATGCCCATGCCTGCGCTGAACAGCATGGAGAACCAGGCGAAGTAGCCGAACTCCGGTACCTGGTCGTCGTCGCCCAGTCGAATGCTGCCAAAACGGCTGAACATCAGGTAGACGGCGAAGAACAGGAACAGGGCAACCACCAGAATGTAGTACCACTTGAAGCCAGCAATGATGGTGTCCTTGGCGCCGGTGAACCAGGTTCCCGCGGTATCCGGGTCAAACACCCCGAACAACAGGAACAGGGTCACGACGGTCAGGGCCGTCATGGCCATGGTGGGATTGAGGCCTTTCAATAGCCCTTTGGTTGCTCTCATCTGGCCTCCTTAGTCATTGTTGAAAAAATCTTCACCCACGTGATCCCCCGCACCACCGATGGCGCGATAGACCAGTCGACCCGCCACCCGCTCGCGGTGATCCACCAGGGTGACCGAAGGCTGGCCGTTCACGGCGTGACGCTTGCCGAGGAAGATGGCCATGGGCACCCCCAGACTGGAGACACCGCTGGTGATCCAGAGCCGGTTGAAGTCATAGGAGCCGCCGATGAACTCAAGCTGGGCCAGACCATTGTCCAGACCGGCCAGGTAGAAATTCATGGCGCTCTCGTCGGGGAAGAGGTGCACCAGCACATAGGCGTAGCGCAATTCGTTTACCAACTCCTTTAGACTAAAAGAACCTGTGTCGCTGCAGGAGAGCGGCAGCTCACCATCATAGTGATGCACTTGCAGGTTGTTGGGATCCTCGTCATAGGCGGGCTGATAACGCACGAAAGCCGAGGTGTCAGGCAGTTCATAGCGGACCCTGACCACGCGAAGATCGGCAACCAGGGACTTGATATCCAGGTCGTCATTCATGATGTCACTCCTCAAATATCGGGTTTAAATGCGGCAATTGTCCAATAACCTAACATAAAATTCATTAGAGCAGAAATGATTACACCAAAAACCATATTGACCTTGTTGTGGATTAGGCGGAGAATTTTGCGCCTCTCCACTGCCCTGCGATGACCCCGACTCCATGGAAAAACATGATGAAGTGCTGGTTGCTCTGCGCCAGATCATCCGTGCCATCGACATGCACTCCAAGCGCCTGATCAAGGAGGCCGGGCTGACCTCGCCGCAGCTCCTGCTGCTAAAGGGGATCAACGAGCTTGGCCAGATCTCCATGCGCCAGCTCGCCGATCACACCAACATGAGCCAGGCCACCGCGACCACCATCATGGACAGGCTCGAGAGCCGCCAGCTGGTGCAGCGCATTCGCAGTGAGACCGACAAACGCAAGGTGCATGCGACACTGACTGACGCGGGGCGCGCCCTGCTTGCCCAGGCCCCTACCCCGCTGCAGGAGAGCTTCATCCAGCGCTTCCAGGCCCTGGAGAACTGGGAACAGGGACTGCTACTCTCCTCCCTGCAACGGATCTCGGCCATGATGAATGCCGACGGCATCGACGCGGCGCCCGTGCTGAGCGTCAGGCCGCTCACCGAGGAGCGGGCATAAAAAAAGCTCCCATTCGGGAGCTTTTTTTATGGGCCGGGGAAGTGCGATCACTCTTCCAGGCTGATGCCTATGTTGGAGACGCCGTCCTGGGCCGCGAAGGTGCGAATGGCCAAGATGCGATCACTGTCGCGCTCATGAGCGACCCGCTTGAGCAGCTCGACCTGGAACTCTAGCTCGGCTTCCATGTATTCATGCTCGTAGAGCTCTTCGTCGCTGAGATCCCGCTCTTCCAGCATCTCGATGAAACCGGCCACGGTACCGACCGAAGCATGGCTGGCATCATTGGCCTCTTCACCCACCCGGCAGATCACCGAGTTGTAGGCGCAACCCAGCGCCACACAGGCATCCAGCGCCGGATAGGCGCCGTAAGACTCAAATTTGCCTGGCTCGGGAATATAGACTTCAAACGCCTCCAGGATCGCTCCCAGATTGACGCGGGAACCTTTAACCGTCAGGTAATTCCACATCTGATCCAACGCGTGGCGAAATGCCTTCGCATCCCCGAAGCCGGAGGCCTGGGTAAACAGCGCATAGTTGGGATACATGCGCTCTGCCAGCGCCAGGGTGTAGACGGTCTGCTGCCAAGGCTGTAGCTCGGCCAGTCGCTTATAAAACTTGTCACCAAACACTGGAGTCGGATCCTTTGCAAAATGTGGGGCAGATTGTAGCCCACGAGGGGCGTGGCGAAAACGAAAAAGCGCCCTGGTCGACTATCTTGCCCGATCAACTGGGGTAAGATGAGGACAGACCCCTCCTCCTCCGTGCCGTAAACATGATAAGGAACAAGAGTATGAGTCAACGTACCCTGCTTCTGCTCAGCCAGGACAACAACCATTATGAACGCCTGCTCAAGGCCGCCCGCCTTCCTCATTTGCACATACTGCGGGCCGACAACCAGAGCGACGCCGAGAAGCTGATCGGTGATGCCCATATCCTGATGGCTGAGCCGGCACGGGCCAGACCCCTGCTGGCCAAAGCCGACAGGCTGAGCTGGCTCCAGTCCACCTATGCCGGGGTCGACGTGCTGCTGGATGCCAGCTGCCGCCGTGATTACCTGCTCACCAATGTGCGCGGCATCTTCGGGCCGCTGATGAGCGAGTATGTGTTCGGCCACCTGCTCAGCCTGTCGCGACAGTTGCCACTCTACCGCGAACAGCAGCAGCAGCGACTGTGGCAGAGCCATCCCTATCTGGGGCTCAAGGGACGCACCATGTTGATCCTGGGCACCGGCAGCATAGGTCAGCACATCGCACACACCGCCAAGCACTTCGGCATGCGAGTGCTCGGCATCAGCCACGGTGGCAATGAGCGCGCGGGCTTTGATCAGGTGTATCAGCTGCCGGCGCTGAACAAGATGCTGGCCCAGGCAGACGTCATCGTCAGCGTACTGCCGGCGACCCGCGAGACCCGCCATCTGTTCACCACCGATCGGTTCAATCACTGCAAACCGGGCGCCATTTTCTTCAACGTCGGCCGGGGCAATGCCGTCCATGAAGGCGACCTGCTGGCAGCATTGCGCGGCGGCAAGCTTGGTACGGCTGTGCTGGATGTGTTCGAGCAGGAGCCCCTGCCCGCCGACAGCCCGCTCTGGCATCAGCCCAATCTCATCCTCACTCCCCACAACAGCGCCTACAGCTTCCCGGAAGATGTGGCCCAGATCTTCATACGCAACTACATCCGCTTCATCGACGGTCAACAGCTCGATGGCCGCATCGACTTCGACAAGGGCTACTGAGTCCAGGTCTCCAGCAAAAAGGCCCCGCCAGATTGGCAGGGCCTTTTGGTATCCGGAGAGAGGGGATTAACCCGCTTCCATCTCCTTGCGATAGCTCTTCACCTTGGCAAGGAACTGGCGCTTGTCTTTGCCGGAAAGCGGTTCCGCCATCGGCAGCTTGACCTTCATGGCATCCACCGGGCGGTTGTTGAGCCGCACCTCATAGTGCAAATGAGCGCCGGTAGAGCGGCCCGTATTGCCGGAGAGCGCTATCTTGTCTCCCATCTTCACCTTCTGGCCGGGTTTGACCAGCAGCTTGCTCAGATGCAGATAGCGAGTCATCAGGGTACGACCGTGCTTGATCACCACATAGGTTCCCGCGAGGGGGTGACGGGTCGCCTTGAGCACGACACCGTCGCCGGTCGCCATCACGGGCGTCCCCACCGGCAGGGCGAAGTCAGTCCCCTCATGGGGGCGAACCTGACCGGTAATGGGATGGCGCCGGGCCGGGTTGAAGTTGGAGCTGACCCGATAGCGACTATGGGTCGGGTAACGGCGGAAACCTCGCTCCAGGCTGTTCGCCTGGCCGTCATAATAGTTGCCATCTTCCGACAGCCAGGCCGATACCGTCTTACCCTGGCTGAACACTTCCACTCCCAGCAGCTGGGTGTTACCCGTGCTCTTGCCCTCGACCGTCTCCTGTCTCACCAACACCTTGAACTTGTCGCCTCTTTGCAGATCCTTGGCAAAATTCAGGCGCCACTGGAACAGGTTGGCAATTTTCTGGATGTGGTTGGCCGGGATCCCCGCGTTGCGGGCGCTGACGTAGAAGCTGCCATTGATGACGCCGTCATAACTCTTCTGCTGCCACTCAACCTCTTCATTGAGCATGTTGGCGCTGTAAGTGTCATCGGTTCGCTCCAGCACCAGGGTTTGCTTGATGTTCAGACGGATCTTCAGCTGCTGCAGTATGTTGTCCTGATCGATCAGCAACTCGATGGTCTGACCGGGCTTGAGGCGGGCCAGATTATTCTTGGCATCCGCATCCAGCACCTTGTAGAGGGTGGTGGTGGAGAGGCCGAGATTGTTGAAGATGGTGGTCAGATTCTCGCCGTTACGTACCCGATAATCCTGCCACTGGGGCGTGCCGTCGGCCGGAATGTCATCTTCCGGCGCCGCTGCTTCCACCAGTTCGTGGTCGGGGATGTCGTTGAAGTCGGTGTTGTCTTCGTTGGTTGCGGTACCAGTGGTGGCAATGGGCAACTCCAGACGCAATGGCCGCTCAAGGATGTCACCTGGAGCCGGCAATACGGCTACCGCTGACAGCGTCATGGCCGTGAGCAATAGCATGGCATAAAAATGTTTGCGGGGAACCGGGGGTTCCCAGTTGGCAGCCTGCGCTACCAAGGGACGGAGACGTTTCATCCGCTATCCTGTTATTAGATCTAAGGGTGGTAGTTGTGGGTCTGTTTTTATGATTTTTTATTATGAAAACCGAATATCTGGGTTTTAGACCCAAATACTTACAAAAAGTTCATCACGATATGCACGAAACTCACATTTTATGCATAACCTTCTCGCATGGGCAGAAATGATCGCCTTTTTCAGCCAATTTTTTCTATTTTTAAGAACCAAGTCCGGTTGCGTTCACCCCCGGGCGGCCAGATGTTGCAAAAACATTTCCAGGGAGTGGGTATGTCATTGGCAAGATTGTTAAATGTAATCATTCTAATCCTGTTCGCCATAGGTGCCATCCTGCTGCTCATGCTGGAGATCACCACGGTACGGCAATCCATCCTCGATCAGATGTCGGCCAACTTGGAGACGGCCATCACGGCACTCGGCCTGGTGCTGCAAGGTACCCTGCTCAACGACGACAAGGTGCTGGCGGAAACCATCGTCAACGCCATGTTCGATGGCGGTTTCGTCAGCTCGGTCACACTGCTGGATCCCGATGGCCAGTTGCTGTTCCAGAAAGTCTTCCACACGGCCCAGCAAAATATTCCCGTCTGGCTGCCGACTGTCGTCCACATGCCACCGGTCAAGGTCGAGCAGGAACTCACCGATGGCTGGCGCATTCTGGGCACCCTCACCCTCGAAGGACACGAAGGGTATGCCTACCAGCACCTCTGGAACGCCATCAGCCGCACCGGGCTGGCACTGCTCGCGGGTCTGCTAGTATTCACTCTGGTCATCACCTGGGTGTGCAACCGCCTGTTGCGCCCTCTCGAACAAGTCAGCCTGCAACTGGTGCAGATCCGCAAACGCCAGTTCAGCGGTACTCTGCCAACTCCATGGCTTCGTGAGCTGCAGGAGGTCGTGGCTTCCATCAATCAACTGGTCTCCGAGCGTAAACGAGATCTGCTGCAGCAAAGACTCAAGATCACCCAGCTCGGCAAACATGACAGTCTTCGGGCTCATCAGAAACTCACTGGGTTGACCGACATCGCCAACGGCATGTATCTGCAACACTTTTTCTCCACTCAAGGACACATCCGACTGTATAGCCGGTTGCTGCCCAAGACCCCCCCCACCACAGACAGCTCGCCGGATGAAATCCGGACGCTGATCCACGACTGGCTGACCCAGAAGACGGAAGGGATCCAGCTCCCCCTCAGCCTGCTCAATCATACCGACTGGACACAGTTTTCATCCTCCTTGGCCAGCGCCAGGGGAAAAATTCTGGACTGGCGCGGGGATCTGACAAGCTTCCCTCCCATGGCTGAGGAGCGTCTGGGTGCACTTCAGGCTCTGGGGATCGAGATGGCATTCAGCAATGTGCCCATGAACAACGACAACCTGACAAAGCTCGACCCCATCAAGCCAGTCTTCATCAGTTGCCAGCTGACTCAGGCCCCCCTCTACTGGAACCTGCTTTCCCAGTGCCTGCATGCCTCCGGCTATACCCTGCTGGCAGAAGCCGGTGACATCAACGACGTGGACACCCTGCGCAGTTGGGGCATCGATGGCTATGCCAGCCAGGAGGCATCATGAAACTCCCCATCCTATTGCTTGCCCTGCTGTGGCAGCCCAGTCTGCACGCAGTATCCGTGACCATTGGCACGGGAGGAGAACAGGGCATCTATTACCAGGTCATCAAGGAATTCTGCCGGCTGGCTCACAAGAGCGACCCCACAGTGCAGTGCAAACCGCAGGCCAGTTCGGGCTCCATCGAAAATCTACGTCTGCTGCAAGCCGGAGAGATCCCCTACGCCCTCGTCCAGTCTGACTGGCTCTATCAGGCCAGTCAGGGCACGGGGCCATTTGCCAGGCAACCCCAGCCCGAATTGAGAACCCTCTTTGCCACCCATGCCGAGCCTTTCACCATAGTGGTGCGGGCCGATGGCGATATCACCACTCTGGAGCAACTCAAGCTGGCCCCCATCGACATGGGGCTGAAGAATTCGGGTACCCGTCAAACAGCATTGGCACTGTTCAGCGTGCTGGGGGCAAAGGAACAGGATCTCGATCTGAAGAGCGTGGCCAATCTATCCGAAGCCTTGTGCAGCAAACAGATCGATGCCTATGGACTAGTGATGGGTCACCCCAACCGGATCGTGCTGGAGACATCCAAGCGCTGTGCCATCCGTTTCATGTCCGTCGAGGGCGCAATCCGGGAGCAATTGTTGCAAGGCGTCAAATATTATCAGCGCAGTCAGATACCGGCCCGCATCTATCCCGGCAATCTGAAAGCCACCCCCACCTTTGCCATCGCCGCCACTCTGGTGACCAATGCCATCACGCCGGATAAGGATGTCTATCGCCTGACCAAGGCGATGCTGAGCCAGCAGACCAGCTTCAACGAGCAGACCTATGGCTATGCCAACCTGTTTCACAAGGCGCGCAACAAAACAGGCCCGGTGCTCAGCGTCACTCAGCATCCGGGGGCAGCGAGGTATTTCGAGGAGTTGAAAGCCGCAGGCAAGCTATAGCTGGCGACGGGGAGCACGCAGATGCTCGCTGGAGAAGCGGCTCTGCATCGACGTCCACTGGGTCAGGCGATCAGCACTCCCGGCCAGGGTTCCCTCACGACGTGACTTCATGACCCAGATGCTCTTGGCATCGAAACTGTACACGGGTTGCAGATCGTTGCGCTGGCTGCCGGGCAGGATACGGCCGTTGATGTTGTCCAGCACCAAGGGATCGGACTTGGTCGTCGGGAAGTAGAGCGTCACCATGTGAAACTGGTTATAGCGGATCGCCTTCACATAGGCCAGCCGCAGTTTCTTCTCGTCGACGCCGAGTTCCATCAGGGTGTAGTACTTGGAAATGCTGTAATCCTCGCAGTCCCCCCCCCTGGCCCCGATAAATTCCAGCGGATTGGCCCAGTAGTCCTCATCTCCCCATAGCCTGGGATCCTCACTGTAGGTCAGATTGTTGAAGTAGTTGTTGACCAGTTCCAGCTTCTGCTGATCCGTCGTACCCGCTCTGGGTGTGAGCAGGCGTGAAAAGGCCTCGGCGCGCTGGATGGCCCGGGCACCATACACTTCCTGCATTTTGACCTTCAGCTCAGGGCTGGCAAGGTGCTCGGAGAGGCGGGAGGCCTGCACGTTGGCACTCAACACTACCAGCGTGCAGGTGGGGACAAGCAACCATCTCATAACTGACACTCCATATCAGACGCTGGAGGTCAGTATAGTTGGCCGCGGCTACCCCATCGGGCAAGCCTGGGGGTGACTCAACGGCACTGAGCGAAGGCGTCGGCCAGCTGTTGCATGAATTGCAAATAAGAATCAGGACCAAGCGGAACTCCCTCGCCCACTTCATCCAGCAACAGCACCTTGGCCCCGGTGTTGCGGGCAACCGACTCGATCACCGCTGGCGAGAATTGCGGCTCGGCATAGATGCAGCGTGCCTGCTTCTCTTCCAGCGCCTTGCGGATCTCTACCAGCGTCTTGGCGCCGGGACGACGCTCAGGGCTCACAGTGAAGTGTCCCTTGGAACTCATGCCGTAGTGACGCTCCCAGTAGCCATAGGCCTCGTGGAACACGAAATAGCCTTTCTGGTTCACCGCCTTCATCTGCCCGGCGATCACCTCGTCCCTGGCGTCCACCTTGGCATCGAATGCGGCGAGGTTGGCGGCATAACGGGCCTGATTGGCCGGATCCTGCTTGCCAAGCTCGGTCGCGATCGCCTTGGCAATCACCTTAGCCTGGGTCGGACCCAGCCAGAGGTGGGGATCCACCCCCTCATGGTGATGTCCCTCATGCCCTTCATACCCTTCATGCCCTTCATCATGATCACCGTGTGCGTGGGCCTCGTGTTCATGATCGTGGTCGTTGTGGCTCTCCTGAGTCACGTAGTTGAACAGGGGCATGCCCGGCACCTGAGTCAGGGTCAGCGCATGGGGGTGCTTTGCAAGAGGCTTTGTCATGAAACCTTCCAGCTCGGGGCCGACCCACACCACCAGATCGGCGTCGTTGATGCTGCGAATATCGGAAGGGCGCAGGGAAAAATCGTGGGGAGAAGCGCCGGTCGGCAGCAGTACCCTGGGCTCACTCACGCCATCGGTGATGGCGGCCGCGATAAAGCCGAGGGGCTTGATGGTGGTCAGCACCTCGAGGGCACGGACAGGCAAACTCACTGCCAGCAGGGCAGTGATCAGTGTAAGAATTCGCATAGAGGTCTCGTCAGGGAGTGAGTGTGTGATAATATAACAAACCAATGCTGTTGTTATATTATAACTCTCACAGGCTGTAAACCCCGGAGCTGTCATGACCCAACTGGTGGAGCTGAAAGAGGTCTGTCTGTCATTTGACGGACGGTCCGTGCTCGACAAGGTCTCCTTTACCCTGAACAAAGGCAAAATCACCACCCTGGTCGGCCCCAATGGGGCGGGCAAGAGCACCCTGAGCAAGCTGGTGCTGGGTTTACTCAACCCAGACTCCGGCAAGATCATTCGCCGTCGCGATCTGCGGGTCGGCTATGTACCGCAACGCCTCTATCTGGATCCAACGTTGCCGCTGACGGTGCGCCGCTTCCTGCAACTCGGCAAGAACAGCCGCCTCTCCATCGAGGAAGCGCTGGAACGGGTCGGCGCCCAGGAGCTCTTGGACAACCGGATGCAGAAGCTTTCCGGCGGCGAGATGCAGCGGGTGCTGCTGGCCCGTGCCCTGCTGGTCAAGCCCGAGCTGCTGGTGCTGGACGAGCCGGTCCAGGGGGTGGATATCACGGGCCAGATCGAGCTCTACGCCCTCATCAGCCAGCTCGCCGCCGAGTTCAACTGCGCCGTGCTGATGGTCTCCCACGATCTGCACCTGGTGATGGCCAGCACCCACGAGGTGATCTGCCTCAATCGCCACGTCTGCTGCCACGGCGAGCCGGAAAGCGTGGCGCGCCACCCCGAGTTCGCCCGCCTGTTCGGGCGCCCGGAGCGGGAGGTGCTGGCGGTCTACACCCACAATCACCACTGCGACGGTGAACACCATCATCATGAGCCGCAGGCCCCCGTCATCCGCCTGCCGTCTCGCAATCCATAAGCGCAGTTAAGGACATTCAAGTGGACAGCTTTCTGTTATATGCCCTCGCGGCCGGCCTCGGCATCGCCCTGCTGGCCGGGCCCCTCGGCAGCTTCGTGGTGTGGCGCAAGATGGCCTACTTTGGCGACACCCTCTCCCATGCCTGCCTGTTCGGCATAGCGCTGGGTATTTTGCTGCAGGTGGATCTCACCCTCGCGGTGGTGGTCTGCTGCCTAGCCATGGCCATGCTGCTGGTGATCATGAGCCGCAACCAGCAGGTGGCGACCGATACCCTGCTCGGCATCCTGGCCCATAGCGCCCTGTCGCTCGGCCTGGTCACCTTGAGCTTCATGGACAACGTGCGGGTGGATCTGATGGCCTACCTGTTCGGCGACCTGCTCTCGGTGCAGCCCATGGATCTGCTCTGGATTTACGGCGGCGGAGCCCTGGTGCTGCTCACCCTGTGGCGGCTGTGGGATCCCCTGCTCTCCATGACCATCTCGGAGGAGCTGGCGCGGGTGGAAGGGGTGCGGGTCGACGTGCTGCGCTGCGTGCTGATGCTGTTGATTGGACTGGTGATAGCGGTAGCGATGAAGTTCGTCGGGGCGCTCATCATCACATCCTTGCTGATCATCCCCGCCGCCACCGCCCGGCGCTTCAGCCAGACGCCGGAGCAGATGGCCGGCTTTGCCGCCTTGATCGGCTGTCTGGCGGTGCTGGGTGGGCTGACCCTCTCCTGGTACCAGGACACACCGGCGGGCCCTTCGGTCGTGGTCTGTGCCACCAGCCTCTTCATCCTGAGCCAGTTCAAACGAGCTTAAACACCAAAGCTCCTGATAACGGTGGGTTCTCCAACGTTATCAGGAGACTCCCAAGTACGGCACCTTGATCCAGGTCTGTACCACCAGCCTCTTTATCCCGAGCCAGGTCAAACACGTCTGAGGGGCTCGCTCTCCCCGGGACGCAGGCTCGCCTGCGCCTCCTGCCAGAGCCACTGTCGCAGCCGGCTGATGGCGGGTTCATGGGCGCGCGAGCGTTTGCAAACGAAATAGAAGTTGTCGCCGGTTTCGAGGGCGTGCAGCGGCAATCGTACCAGACCGGGATCCTCCGGCTGCAACATGTAGTCGTTGATGAGCGCCACCCCCTGATCCCAGCTGGCGGCCTCCAACGCCAGCAGGATGTGGCTAAAGTGGTGCATCCTCGCCTCGGGGGGGATGGTCAGCCCGCCCACCTCGGCCCAGCGCCGCCAGTCCTCCCCCTTCTCCTTGTAGATCGCCTGGATGGAGAGCAGCGGTAGTTGCCACAAGGCCGCGGGCCACTCTCCCTCCACCTGTTGCCACAGGCGCCGGCTGCACACCGGCATCAGCCGCTCCCGGTAAAGCAGATCGTGCAGATAGCCGGGCCCCTCGGGGGAGACGGTGATGAAACCATCCGCCACCCGATCGGAGAGTTCGGGATCCTCCGCCACCATCTCCAGACTGAGATCCAGTTCTGGATAGAGCTGGCGCAACCCCGCCAGACGCGGGATCAGCCACTTCACCGCAAACGAGCTGTAGACCGCGAGCCGCACCCGCATCTCGCCGCCGCCGCGCAACTGCTCGCTGCTCTGGGCGATCTGGCCGAGCCCGGCGGAGATCCCCTCGAAATAAATCTCCCCCTGGGGCGTCAGCGACAACAGCCGACCCTGGCGCAACAGCAGTCGCTCCCCCAGAAAGTCCTCCAGCAGGCGGATCTGGTGGCTGACCGCGCTCTGGCTGACATTCAGCTCCAGGGCCGCGCGGGAGAAGCTGAGCAGGCGGGCAACCGCCTCGAAGTATTGAACGGCACGCAGGGGGGGCAGCTTCATTATCCAAAATTCTCATGCATGGTGATTTTTTATCATTTTACTGGATAACTAGGCGCGGGCTACCCTCACCTCATCTGAATCTGGAGGTGGTATGAACGCAGTCGGAATAGGCATCCTCTATCTGGTGCTGGGCAACATGGTGGCGGTCTTCTCCGATGCGCTGGTCAAGGTGCTGGAGCCGAGCCAGCCGGTGTTCCAGTTCGTCTTCTTCCGCCAGCTCTCCGCCGCCCTCCTGCTGGCGCCCTGGCTGCTCTGGTCCTGGCGGCGCAACCCACCGGTAGCCATCAAGTGGCACCTGCTGCGGGCCCATATCTGGGCGGTCGGTGTCTGCCTGATGGTGGTCGCCCTCACCCGCTTGCCACTGGCCACCGCCAACGCCCTCTTCTATGCGGCCCCCCTGCTGATGGTGCCGCTGGCGGTGTGGCTGGCGGGGGAGGCACTGTCGCGCCAGAAGGTGCTGACGGCGCTGATCGGCTTCATAGGGGTACTGATCGTGTTGCGCCCGACCGAGGTGAACTGGGCCGCCCTGGCAGCGCTCGGGGTGGCGCTCTCCATGGCGGTCAACAACCTGCTGATCAAGCGGATCCCGCTCAAGCAGCCCATCGCCCAGACCCTGTTCTTCACCAACGTGCTGAGCATGCCTTTCATACTGGCGCTGGCCTGGTGGGAAGGGGGGAACTGGCAGTGGCAGATGTGGTGGCCCGCCTTCGGCTCCTCGGCGCTGATCATGGTCTATGCGGGGCTGTGCGTGGTGGCCTATCGCAAGGCGGAGGCGAGCAAGATCGCCTCGGCGGAGTACACGGGTCTGCTGATGGCGGTTGCCATCGGGGTCTGGCTGTTTGACGAGCAACCGGGTCTGCCGCTGCTGCTGGGGTGCCTGTGCATCATACTGCCGCTGGTCGCCATGGCGCGCGGCAAGTCAAAACCGCTGGCAGAGCCGGCAGTCTGAATCAAAGCAGCAAGGGGGCAACCCTCTGCTGCAGATGAGGGATAACCTCCTGCTCGAACCAGGGGTTCTTCTTGAGCCAGAAGGTGTTGCGCGGGGACGGATGCGGCAACGGCAACCAGCCGGGACCATACTCCCGCCAGCATTGCACCGTCTCGGTAAGGGACTCCTTGCCCGCCTCCCGCAGATAGTGGCGCTGGGCGTACTGGCCGATAAGCAGGGTCAGCTCTATGTTGGGCAACAGCATCAGCACCTTGTCGTGCCAGGTGGGCGCACATTCTGGGCGCGGCGGCAGATCCCCCGACTTGCCCTTGCCGGGGTAGCAGAGCCCCATCGGCATGATGGCGATGCGGGATTCGTCGTAGAAGGTGACCTTGTCGACCCCGAGCCACTGACGCAGCCGATCGCCGGAGGGGTCATCCCAGGGGATGCCGCTGGCATGGACACGGGTACCGGGCGCCTGCCCGATGATCAGCAGGCGAGCGCGCTCGCTACCGCGGATCACCGGCCTGGGCCCGAGCGGTAGGTGAGCCTCGCACAGGCGGCAGGCCCGGATCTGTTCAAACAGGATATCGAGTCGGTTCATGGCCTGATGGTAACAGAGTTTCCGGCAGGATCCCGCTTGTGGAACCGGCGGCAGATACTTATCATGCGGCCACATTTGTTTAATTTAATAAACGGAAAGCGATGAAGAACTGGCTGGGCCCCGGCAGTGCGGCCCTCTCCTTCGTGCTGTGGGGCATGCTGCCCCTCTATTACCAGTTCATGCCCGAGATCAACATGTGGGAGCTGCTCTCCCACCGGGTGCTCTGGTCTGTTGTCCTGCTGGGCGGCCTCTTCCTGCTGCTCGGGGTACGGGTACCCTGGGCACGCCTGCACAGCGAGCCCCGCCAGCTCGGCCTCATCCTGCTGGCGGGGCCCATCATGTCCATCAGCTGGTGCATGTTCACCTGGTGCCTGACCACGGGCCAGGTGCTGGCCACCAGCCTCGCCTTCTTCATGACGCCGCTGTTCAACATCGCCTTCGCCGTGCTCTTCCTCAAGGAGAGGCTCACCCCCCAGAAACATCTGGCGGTCGCCCTGGCCCTGGCGGGGCTGGCCTACATGCTGTTCTCCTACGGCGAACTGCCCTGGTTCTCCCTGATCATGGGGGCCAACTTCGCCTTCTACGGCCTCATCAAGAAGAAGGTGCGCCACGATGCCGGTGTCAGCCTCTATCTCGAGTCCCTGGCCCAGCTTCCCGTCGCCCTCCTCGTTCTCGGCTACCTCGGTGCCCAGGGTTCCAGCCAGTTTATGGCAGGAGACTGGGCCGACAAGCTGCTGCTGATGGGCAGCGCCCCCGCGACCCTGCTGCCGGTAGGCCTGTTCTGCTACGCCGTGGCACGCACCCGCATGAGCACGGTGGGGCTGCTGCAATACATAGAGCCGAGCCTCGCCTTCCTGCTCGCCATCTTCTGGTTTGGGGAGATCCCGGATCCGGTGAAGTCGGTGGGTTTCGCCTTCGTCTGGGCCGGTCTGCTGGTGAGCCTGCTACCCCTGCACCTGCTCGGGCGCTGCCGGGTCCAGTGGAAAGAGTCATGACAACGGACGCCTGTACAGATAAACCTGCAACTAACTGGTTTATCTATCTGGTGCGTACCGGCGCGGGCTCGCTCTATGCGGGGATCAGCACGGATCCCGAGCGGCGACTGCGCCAGCACCAGAGCGGCAAGGGTGCCCGAGCGCTGCGTGGCAAGGGGCCGCTGACCCTGGTCTGGCGCCAAGGGGTGGCGGACAAGGGCGCGGCGCTGCGCCTCGAGTATCGCCTCAAGCAGCAGACCAAGGCATTCAAGGAGCGCCTGGTGCTCGACCCCGGACTCTGGCACGACTGGAGCCAACCCTGGCTGAGCGCCGATACGGCCCCCATCGATCCGTCCCCCTGAACCAGTCGCTCCCGCCATAAAAAAGGCCGCTGGGAGCAGCGGCCAAGGAAGGATCCGATAGCAGAGAGGCTTAACGGTAGGTGTTCGAGTGCTTGCGCCTGTTGCTGAGCAACCAGCACACCGCCAGCACCAGCAGCAGCCAGGGCGCCAGCTTGATGATGAGGGCAAACATGCCGGCCAGGGCGCCAAACAGCACGAAGACCCCGCTCACCAGCAGCATGGCCAGCACGGTAAACCCGGTCAGCGCCATGGTCACCAGTACCAGCATCAAGACGATAAATTCCAGCATGTTGTGCTCCTCACAGGCTTGCAGTGGCCAGCGAGTCTGATCCGGGGATCAGTCCAGCCAGCGTTTCAATTCACGACGGGGCGGCATGACCAGCACCGCCAGCAGATAGAGAGCCAGGGCCAGGGGCGGCATCAGGATAAGCGCCAGCAAGGCCAGCACCCGCACCGTCACCCTCGAGATCCCAAGCCCCCTGGCCAGACCGGCACAGACCCCGGTCAGCTTGCGATGGGCCAGATCTTTGGGCCAGGGGCTCATGGTTATGCCTCCGCCTTCCGGCTTTTCAGACGAGCCAGCTCGCGCTCAATCTCGTCGTTCAACTCCAGCTCGCGGAACTGGGCCTCCAGGGAGGGATTCTGCCCCAGGGTCGCCGCCTCCAGCTGGGCTTCCAGCTGATCTACCCGGCCCTGAAAGCCGTCGAAGCGGGCCATCAGCTCATGCATGCGCTGGTTGTCCACCTGGGCGCGGGCACGGATCCGGCTGTGGGCTGTCTGCTCGCGCAGGGTCAGCATCTTCTGCTTCTCGCGGGCCTCGGTCAGCTTGGTCGCCAGCCGCTCGCTGTCGGCGGTGAGCTGGGCCAGCACCTCGGCCACCCGGGCCTTGTCCTGCTCCAGTTGATCGCACTTCTTGACCTCGGCCAGCTTCTCCGTGAGGGCGGCACGGGCCAGATCCTCACGTCCCTTCTGGATGGCGAGCTCGGCCTTGGCAGACCACTCCTGGATCTGGTGGCGCAGCGCCTGCTGATGGCGCTCCAGCTGTTTCTGTTCGGCGATGACGCGGGCGGCCTGGGTTCTCATCTCGATCTGCACCTGCTCCATCTCTTCGATCATCAGACGCAGCATCTTCTCCGGCTCTTCACTCTTGTCGAGCAGGCTGTGCAGGTTGGCATTGATCACGTCGGTCAGGCGGCTGAATACGCTCATGGTCTGGCTCCTTGTTGATGGGATGTCACTCTCTTCCCATGGCATTACAAGAGCCGTGCCAAGATAATTTATTGTTGTTTTACAGATAGATGGAGACTTGGCATTGCCATCTCAAGGCCATGAGTTGGTGAAAATCGCCAACAGCGTGGTGATTTTAACCAATAAAAAAGGGAGCCAGCGGCTCCCTTCATGCAGTTGGGTTCAACCTCAGGCGGCCGGGCGATGGCCCAGCTTGCCATCCAGCTCCGCCAGCTTGGCTTCCATCCTGGCCCGGCAGGTATCCGACAGATCGCGGATGCCGGCGGCGCCGTGCTCCTTGCTGCACAGAGGGGGCAGCATCTCCAGCAGCACCTCGCCGTTGTCCCAGCGGTTCAGGTCAACCTGACCGAAGTAGCTGGAGCAGACGATGGGCACCACGGGCACTTCGGCCTGGACGGCGGTGTGGAAGGCGCCGGCCTTGAACGGCAGCAGACCGCGGCCCTGGGAGCGGGTCCCTTCCGGGAACATCCAGATGGAGGTGCCGTGGTGCTTGATGCGATCCACCACCTGGCCTATGGTGCCGATGGCGCGGGAGCGGTTGGATCTGTCGATCAACACGTTGCCGGAGAGCCAGAAGATGAGGCCAAAGAAAGGCAGCCACAGCAGACTCTTCTTGCCCACCGCCACCACGCCGGGGCGTACGGCACCGGTCACGGTGAAGATGTCGAAATTGCTCTGGTGATTGCAGACATAGACGGCAGGCCCCACCGACTTGACCTCGTCCGGAATGGTGACCCGGACCTTGAGCCCGATGAGCGGGCAGACGGCATGGTACATGCGGGCGAAAACATAGACGTTGTTGGGGTGGCGCGGACGCACCAGACAGAGCAACAAACCAAACACGAACCAGAAGATGAGCAGCAGGGTAAGCAGCAGCACACGGGCAATTTTGAGCATCGAACACCTCGGAATTTGACTCGGCGCAGTATACTGGTCCCCCTTTTAGCGAACAAGCGTTCGCCAGACAGAACCGACCACCCCAGATGGAGCACGTGCTCTCATCGAATCCCGCTGGCTTGCTCACGCCACCATTGATCGATAGGATATGCCCCATTCAACAGGGTAGGACGAGCATGATTTTGCGACAACGCGTGGCGACAAGACTCCTGCTGCTGGTCTGCATCCTGGTGCTCAACTGTGCGGCCCAGCCGCTGGCCAGATTGGCACAGCTCGACCAGGCCCTGAGTTGCCAGGCTCTTCCCCTCCCCTCGTCCAGCGCCGATGCCGATGAGGGGCAAACCGTGACACCCCAGCCCAGCAGTTGCCAGCTCAACGGCAAGTGGCTCAGTGCCGCCAACCTGCTCTGCGCCGAGCAGATCTTCTTTGCCATCGCCTTCGTGATTGCCCTGCTGGCGCCCCTGTCGCGCCGCGCCCCTGCGCTTCCCCCTCCCATCAATATCTCGCCCCCCGAACGGCGACTGCACCTCACCCTCTGCGTCTGGCGGGAATGAGTCTGCGGCGGTTTTCTCCACCCTGACTTTCATTTTCAAGAGACAAACACATGTCAAACATCATCAAGACCGCCCTGTTGCTGAGCGGTCTGCTGTGGCAATCCTTTGGGTTGGCCAGCGACACTGGCTGGCTCACCAGCCCCCAGAACGATCACGCCAAGGTGCGGCTGCAAGCTGACACCCGGGATCCCGCCGCCCCACGGGTGCTGCTCAGCCTGCAGCTTGAATCCGGCTGGAAAACCTATTGGCAGAACCCGGGAGAAGGCGGCATAGCCCCCGAGATCCTCTGGGATAAGCCCGAGCCGGCGGCGCAGTGGCACTGGCCAGTGCCCAGGCGGTTCGACGTCAGCGGCATCTCGACCCAGGGCTATCAGGGGGACGTCAGCCTTCCCATCAGCCTCACCCGCAACGGCGGCGAGGCGCTGACGGGCACCCTGCGCCTCTCGACCTGCAGCAACGTCTGCATCCTGACCGACTACCCCTTCACCCTGGCGCTGGACGGCGCTGCCCCTGACGGGTTCGACCTTGCCTATGCGAAGGCGATGAGCACCCTGCCACAGGCCATGCCGGGCACTGTGACCCTCGAGGCGGGCTACCGGCAGAACCAGTTGCAACTGACCGCCGACAACCCCCAGGGCTGGCAGGATCCCCAGATTTTCCTCCAACGCCTGGAGGGAGCCGAATTTGGCGAGCCCAGCCTGGACGTCCAGGGCAACACCCTGATCGCCCGCATTCCGGTCAGCGATGGCTGGCAGGGAGATGCCCCCGACATCCGTCATCAGCCACTCGGGTTGGTGCTGGCAAGCGGCGAGCAGGCCTGGCAGAGCGAGGTCCGCATAGGTGAGCCCCTGACCCTGCCGAGCGGCGGCCAGTCGCTGCTCTGGTTGCTGGGAGCCGCGCTGCTGGGGGGCCTCATCCTCAACCTGATGCCCTGCGTGCTGCCGGTGCTGGCCCTCAAGCTGGGGTCCGTGCTGCAACTCGAGAGCCGGGAGCGCCGCCCGGTGCGCCTGCAATTCCTGGCGGCCAGTGCCGGCATTCTGGTCTCCTTCTGGGCGCTGGCGCTGATGAGCACCCTGCTGCGCGCCACCCAGGGAGCGGTCGGCTGGGGCATACAGTTCCAGAGCGTCTGGTTTATCGGCTTCATGGTGGTGGTGACGGCGCTGTTTTGCGCCAACCTGCTGGGGCTGTTCGAGCTGCGGCTGCCGAGCAACCTCAATACCCGCCTGGCCACCAGCGGCGGCCAGGGGCTGGGGGGTCACTTCCTGCAGGGCTGCTTTGCCACCCTGCTGGCCACCCCCTGCTCAGCGCCCTTCCTCGGCACTGCGGTCGCCTTTGCGCTCGGGGCGCCGCTCGGTCAGCTCTGGCTCATCTTTACTGCGCTCGGTGTGGGCATGAGCCTGCCCTGGCTGCTCATTGCCGCCGTCCCCCGCCTGGCGCTCTGGCTACCGAAGCCGGGCCGCTGGATGGGACGCCTGCGCACCCTGCTCGGCCTGATGATGCTGGGCTCCAGCCTCTGGCTACTCAGCCTGCTCGGCAACCACGTCGGCTCCTTCTGGATGCTGATCCTGATGGCGCTGATGCTGACGGCCCTGCTGCTGGCCGTCGTCTGGCGCCATGGCATACGCACGCTGACTTTGGGGCTGGCACTGAGTTGCCTGCTGGGTGGGGCCCTGCTGCTCGGCGGCGCCTTCACCCTGGACAGCAAGCCCCAGCAGGACAGGGTCGACTGGCAGCCGCTCTCGGAGCAGGCCATCGCGCTGGCATTGGCCCAGAACAAGCGAGTCTTCGTCGATGTGACCGCAGACTGGTGCATCACCTGCAAGGCCAACAAATTCAACGTACTGCTTCGCGATGATGTGCAACAGGCCCTGAGCGCCCCCGATGTGGTGGCCCTGCGCGGGGACTGGAGCCGCCCCTCCGACACCATCGCCAGCTTTCTGCGCCAGCGCGGCAGCGTGGCCATTCCCTTCAACCAGATCTACGGGCCCGGCCTGACGGATGGCGAGATCCTCTCCCCCCTGCTGGACCGATCGACCCTGCTTGCCACCCTGTCGCAAGCCGGTATTGCCCCCTCTCAAGGAGAAACCAAATGAAACCGACCCTGCTCGCCCTGACCCTGCTGGGCACCTTGTTGACCCCGGCTCTGCACGCCGCCCCCTTCACCCCGGAGCAGGAGGCCCGCATCAAGGAGCTCATCCGCGAGACCCTGGTCCAGAATCCGAAGATCCTCGATGAAGCGGCCGAATCCTGGGAGAAACAGAACGCCGCGGATCAGGCGGCCCAGCTCGGCGACTTCATCAAGGGCAACCAGGACGTGCTGTTCAACAGTGCCACCAGCCCGCGCCTGGGGGCCAAGCACCCCAAGCTGACCCTGGTGCTCTTCACCGACTACAACTGCCCCTACTGCAAGCAGTTCGATCCTGCGGTGGCCAAGCTGCTCAAGGCCTATCCGAACGATCTGGGGCTGGTGATCAAGCTGCTGCCGTTCAAGGGGCAGACCTCCGCCAAGGCGGCCCAGTACAGCCTGACCCTGTGGCAGCAGGATCCGGCACGCTTCCTCGCTCTGCACGACAAGCTGATGAGCAAGCAAGGCATGCTGACCGAGGCGGACATCAACAAGGCGCTGGCAGCCACCGGCAATGTGGCGCTCAAACCCGAGGGCAAGGCCACAGAGGAGCTGCGCAATAGCCTGCGTATCGGCACCCTCTTGGGCGTGCAGGGCACACCGGCGACCCTGATCGGCAATCAGCTGGTGCCGGGCGCCCTCCCCTACGAGCAGCTCGAACAGCTCGTGAAAACTGAACTGGCGAAACTGGGGTAACGAATGACCGAGACGGCAACCCCCAGACCCCGCTGGCGACGCTGGGGCAAGGAGGCGCTCTGGCTGCTGCTGTTTGCCCTGATCCTCTCGACCGTGCTGGATCTGTGGCGCAGCCCGGCGCTGCCGGAGGGCAGCCCGCTGCCAGTGCTGACCCTGCAAGATGGCACCAGGGCCGACCTGCAGGCCATGAGCCGGGAGCGGCCGCTGCTGATCTACTACTGGGCCAGCTGGTGCGCCGTCTGCCGCTTCACGACCCCGGCAGTGGAGCAGCTCTGGCAAGACGGCGAGAACGTGCTGACGGTGGCGCTGCGCTCCGGTGACAACACCAGACTGCAACAGGGCATGGCCAGAAAGGGGCTCAGCTTCCCGACTCACAACGATGAGCAGGGGACGCTCGCCGCCCGCTGGCAGGTAAACGTCACCCCCAGCTTCCTCATCCTCAAGGACGGCAAGGTGGTGAGCAGCACCACGGGCTGGAGCAGTCGCTGGGGCTTGCAGCTACGGCTGCTGTGGGCCAGCTGGCTGGCTTGAGCCCCATCACAATGAGCAGAGCCCGGTATGACTACCGGGCTCTTTTTTCATCTTGAAGGTGGTTCCCTTCACTTCAGGCTCAGACCTATTGCGCCGGGGACATCATCCCCTGGCCGAGCCGGGCCTTGACGTTTGCCCGTTCGGCCTCGTCGATCACGCCGTCACCGTTCTTGTCCAGACGGGTGAAGAGGGTCTCATGGCGTTCCATGAACTGCGCCTTGGTCGTATCCTGCATCGGCCTCATGTTGCCCATCTTGCCCGGCATGGCCTTGCCCGATTGCTTCATCGCCTCTTGCATCTTGGCCATGGCGGCCTCTTTCTCGGCAACCGACAGGGTGCCATCACCGTTGCTGTCTTGCCGGGCGAAGCGCTGCTCGGCTCTTTCCATGAACTGGGCCTTGGTGATATCCCCCTTGAGCATCACCAGCGGCTCATCGAGACTCTCATCGGCGGCGATGGCGACACCGCCCAGCAGTACCAGAGGCAGAAGATAACGTTTGAACATGATGTCTATTCCTTGTGATGGCCCCGGCCTTGCCGGGTCCTGATGCCTATCCCCAGGGCAGGATCCTTGTCACATGCACGCCCGACGATGTGGTTCCAGCATGAGTACACTGTCGCCCGTCACGGATACCCTCTGTCAGTGTAGTCCCCATGCCGGGCCCTCCATGTCTGCAGGGCTGACAAGCCGCTCTGTGACGAGCGGGATCCGTGCCCGTCCCGGGCTGCCGTCATCTCGTGTCCTATTCATGGCGGTGGCCGGTAGTTTCCGTTAAAATGACGGGTTTTTACCGTGCCTGGTTCCCCCAAGCCCCATCAGGCGCCAGCATTGTGACTCTGATGATGCCAGTGATGCAGGATCTGCCATGAACAACTACTTTCGGGTGCTGGGCGTCAAGTCCAACGCCAGCGAAAACGACATCAAGAAAGCCTATCGACGGCTCTCGAACCAGTACCACCCCGACAAGTTGCACGGGGCGAGCGAAGAAGAGAAAGAGCAGGCAGCCATCAAGCTGCATCAGGTGAAGAAGGCCTACGAAGTGCTTTCCGATCCCAAGGCGAGAGCCGCTTTCATCAAGGATTTCAACAACGTCATCGTGACCGATCCCGCTGCTGCCATGCAGGAGATGTGGGACCAATTCTACCCCTGAGGGCGCTATGCAAAAAAAATGGGACCAGGCGCGCATCAAAGCGCTGATGAGTGACGCGGGCGAGAACATCGAATCCTACCGGGATCAGGATCAGCCCAAGGCGCTCGAGCAGTTCACCGGCAAGATGAAGGCCCTGCTGCTGGCCGATATCAGCATGCTGGAGTTCATGCCCGAATACCTGCCGCTCGCCCTCTATGGCCGGGTACAGTTCCCGCCCAAGGCGAAACCGGAGTGGGCCAGGTGGCTCGCCGACGGCGTACAACCCTCATGGGACGCGTTCAAGGTATCGGTGGCGTTCAACAACGCCGATCTGCCGCTGGTCAAGGCGGTGCGGGCCCAGAGCGAAGAACAGTTGATCGAAGCCTGCGCCGTGCTCTATCTGCTGGACAATCCCCTGCCCCGCGGTGGCCGCCGTGCCGATGACGACTACGAGTTGCGGGACGAAGAAGAGGAAGACGGGGAAGATGCCGACGCCGACTATCATGGCGGCGAGGGTGAGGAAGACGATCAGGACATGTACGACGAAGTACGTTTCTAATTGGGGCAAGGCATGAGCAATAGTCTGATAGAAATTACCGCCATCGAGATCAAAGAGCTGGCCGTGGTCGAACCGAAACAGGCGAGCGAGAAGTTCGAGCTGATCGCCAAGACCATGTCCGACGAGCAGTTGGCCGAAGTGATTGAAAACATTGATATCGTCACCCTGACCCAGATCAACGGCCAGCACGACATCTCCTTCCCGTCCATCATCTCCGAGCTGATGACCCCGGAGCGGATCCGCGACATCGTCTGCCAGCAGCCGCTCTACTGGGAAGAGGCCATCAAGAACAATGCCGAAGAGCTGCAGCAGCACACCTTCGACTTCCTCAACTACCTGATCCGCACCCAGGACAGCGAGGCCAAGCAGACCGAGATCCTGGAGTGCATCGCCGACGATCCCGCCGGGCTCTTCTACCTCGCCATCCCCTTCATCGAGTTCTATCGCGGCGATCGCTACGAGGATGAAGAGGGCTATCGCGACGCCCTGCACGCCGAAGAGGAAGATCTCGAGGAGTCCCTCGCCTACAGCGAGCGCCAGCAGAGCGAAGATGCCCACGACTACCCGCTGGATGACCCGAGAAGCCTCTTGATGCTCATTCGCGAGCAGGCTCCCGAGGTGGAGAAAGCGATCAAGTCGCTGCTGCGCAGCGAGAACGCCACCTGGGACGGCATCATCAACAAGTTCGCCAACGAGCTGGTGATGCAGGCCAAGGAGAAGAACCAGGTCAGCGACGAGTACGACGAAGTGGACGACATGTTCAGCTTCCTGGATTGAGGAGAGCCCTATGCAGCTAGTCATCCGCGAGGCCAACGAAGGCCCCTTCCTCACCCAGGTACTGCGTTTTGGCCGCGACAACGAACGCCTGAGCGACCAGCAGCTTGCCGCCATCAAGGGCAAGGCGGTGCTGATGAGCCTGAAGTTCGCCGACAAGTACTACAACAAGTACAAGATGCACCTGCTGGAGCAGGCCGCCCACGACGTCATCGGCGTGGTGAGCCTGGGGTTGCAGGAGCTCTCCGGGCGCGACAATGCCCGGGCGCTGGCCCTGCTGCAGGCGCCGGAGGGGCCCATCAAACCGTTCCAGAAGGGCTGGTCCATGCTGATCTCCGTCAGCCCCAGGCAGGCTGGCAACAGCCTCTATGGCGACGTGGATGCCCGCCTGCTGGACAAGATCTCGAGCCCCCCCGACATCGAGGAGTGGCAAGGGTGGCAGGAGTACGAGAAGGCGCTGGCCGAGCACAACAAGAGCCGCCTGATGGGGCTCATCGATCAGCACTTCTTCGCCAGCGAGAGCGATCACCCCACCATGGAGGACAAGCTGGCCGAGGCCCTGCTCTACCGCATCCTCTGCGGCAAAGGCAGCGGCGCCGCGCCCTTGAAGGTGAAGCAGGATCTCAAGCGCAAACTGGCGCGGGAGATTGAACTCGATGAGGCCTGGTACGATACCGACTATCTCGCCGCCCAGCTTGTCCTGATGCTCGCCGAACTGCCCGCCGACATGGCCGCCGCCCTGCGCCAGGAGCTGAGCCCGGGCTTCGTGCCCAACCTGCTGCACACCCTGGGGTTTGTGCGCCAGTATCAGCAGCAGCAAAGGGACAACGCCTCGCCGGAGAAGCTCGACAACATCGAGATGCGCGCCGGGCTCCGTCACCCTCTGCTCGGCTGGCCCCTCTACCACGACTTCTAGGGCGCATTTTCAGCGCCCACACCATTGTCCCACAACGCCCGGCTTGCCGGGCGTTGTGCTATCTGCCTGGCAGTAGGCGCCACCGAACAAGCACTGCCAATAGAACACGCCCCTATATAAGCACTAACGTACAACCAACCCAATTGTGAGGCGTCGAGCGCTCCTCTCGGAACGCTCGCAGGTCATTGCAACCATACCCGTATCGGCCCAGTCAGTTTCGAAGGGGATCGCCGATCCCTGTATAACAGAAGCGTTCACCTCTTAAATACTGTCATTTTGATACACAATCGCACCCCAATATTGGCTGCCGTTACCTGTTTGGCGAGCCCATCCATCTGCCTCCAGTTGTCTGGCGATCATTCGATTCATAAAGCCATGACCGAGCAGCAGCACCGGTCCTTCGCTGGCAAGGCATTGAAGTCGTTGAGCTGCCGTGCTGGCGCGCCTCTTCGCAGTGCCGACAGATTCGACTCCGTGTGAGTAACCCCACAACCATAAGATTCGCAGGATAAACGCCCAGACAAACGGCGATAGCCGTGGCAGTCTCCAGTGGCCATAAGGCAGTGGCGCTTCACGAAATAGCCCGTCGACGAGGGCGGGCTTCAGGCCGAGAGCCTGGACTGAGGTCAGCGCACGAGGCAGGTTGCTCGAGACTATCACCTTGGCGGTGGCGGCGAGTCGCTTGCTGGCTTCCGGGACGGGGTGCTTGGTAATGTCGGAGCTGTCGTACTGCTCGATCCAATCTTTCATCTCGAGCGCTGACATTTTGTCGGTTGCGGCCAGCTTGGGCTGGCCGTGACGCATCAGGATTATTTTTCTGCTCACTGTCTCACTGTCTCACTGTCCGTTTACGCCCTTGTCCTGATGTGTTCCAAACCAACCGTGATCACGGTACCACACCACTGTGTCGGTGATGGTTTGCTCCAACGCCCGGAAACGCAGATCAAGCTCTCGCTCACTCTTGCCGTGATTGAAACAGGTCCGGTCCTTTTCTCGTATCAACAGGCGCAACGTAGCCATGCTCAGCAGAATGGGCTTGCCAGTAATACGCGCGTAGACCTCCTGCACCGCCGCCAAGGCGTATAAAAAGGGCAGCGGCAGTTGTCGAACGGGTGTCTTGACGCCAGCGATGCGCCCAAGAACAGGTATCAGCTCACGCATTGTCATATGCCGGCCCGCCGCGAGATAGCGCTCACCCCGGCGCCCATACCTGGCTGCAGCGATCAGCGCCAATGCCACATCGCGAGCATCGACAACGGAGAAGCTACCTGGGATAAGTCCGGGCAATTTGCCGCGTACGACATCGTTGACCAACTGTCCCGAGGAGGTCGGGCCAATGTCGGCAGGACCCCACATCCAGCCAGGCAGGACCATGCAGGCATGCATCTCGGGATGGGTTTCCAGGAACGACAGGACGACACGGTCGGCGAGGATCTTGCTGCGGTAATAGTCATCCGCGTCAGCGTCGGCCCGCAGACAGTTTTCATCAATTGACGTGCCGGGTGCGCCGTCGAGCACGGCAATGGAAGACGTATGGATAAACCGTCTTATACCAGCGCTATAGGCCTGACCCAGCAGGTTCCGTGTACCGGACACATTAATCTTGTCGAGCTCCTCCCAGTGACGGCCGCCCTTGTAGCTGTCGCGAAAGTACGCTGCAGTGTGGAACACCGTATCACAGCCCTGTAGCGACGCAGCGAACGCATCGACATCAGCCATGTCGCCCACCACCAGTTCCACACCCGGCAGATCCTTGAACTGCTGTTCACCTTTGGCTCTTGAACGAACCAGGGCTTTGACTGCGTGACCACGAGCGACCAGTTCACGCACCAGGTTGTTGCCCAGCAAGCCGGTCGCGCCAGTGACAAATGTGTTATGCATGCATCACCCCTCACTCTGATCGGCTAACGGCATCAATACCACACGGTCGAAGAAAACTTCTTCACGTATGACCAAGCCGTCTCTGAAGGTGAGGTGTGCGGCGTAATACAAGGTAATGTGGCGCCCATGAGGTGGAATCACCCGGTCCGACAGCACTAATGGTGCCGTGAAGGTGCCGGTCAGGAAGACGATCAGTGCCAAACGATCGTCAGTGACAACAAATGGGCTCAAGATCACTTTGGCATCAGGGAATGCTTCGAGTAGTGCAAGCTCTCGCTTGTGCATGGCCTCACGACCTGTTTGTATCCCTATGCCATCGAAGTAGCTAACGTCTTCGGAAACCAGTGCAAGCATCGCCTCCAGGTCTCGGCGATTAAAGGCGCTGGCGGCACGTGCCGCATAGCCATTGGAACCAGTTGTCATACAGTCCATTCCATTCTTTTCGAGGGAGTGTAGATATACCGTTGACGCCGCTATCTAAAAACAGCGACTACTGCATAATGGCTTTGCAAATTTGCAGATCAGGCAAGATATGGAGCATGGCTTTGCAAGAAAATTGGGACGATCTTCGCCTGTTGTTGGCAGTCTCGCGACGTGGCAGCTTTCTTCAGGCTGGCCAATTGCTGGGGATCGCAGCCTCTACTGTGGCGCGACGGCTGACTCAGCTTGAAGGCGCACTGGGCGAGCCACTCGTCGAGCGGGGAGTTGAAGGATGCAGGTTGACCCCACGAGGCCAATCCCTCGTGGACGTTGCCCTGGCTGCAGAAGCAGGCTTGAGACGTCAAACCGTTACGGGCATATCTGATCCGCACACAGAGCTATCTGGCAATATCGTGGTCAGTGCAGGAGAGGGGTTCTCGTCTTGCGTGCTGGAGGCCGCGAGTCGCTTCACCACTCTGCATCCGCGATGCTCGGTGGAATTGCTGGTCACAGCCGATTTTCACAAGATCGTCCGCGGTGCCGCAGACATTGCTGTACGCACGACTCATCTGGGCGAACCTTCGCTTATTTATCGCTTCATAGACAGGCTCGCTTACGGTGTCTTCGCCGATACAGCTTATCTGAAGCGGTTTCCGGGGCTGACTCCAGCCACTGCGGTCAATATTGGCCTGCTTCCTCCGCTGGACATGTTGCCTCAAATGCGTGCGGCAAAGGCCGCAGGTCTGGACCACACGCCGATCAGCGTGAACTCGTTCGCGGTTCAACTCGAATCGGTGAGGCGAGGTATGGGCGTGGCGGTGCTGCCCCGTATTCTGGCGAAGGATCTGATCGAATTGTTCCCGGAACTCCAGCTTCCAGATATGGAGGTCTATCTGGTGACCCGGCCACAGGTATTGAAACAGGCTCACATCAAATGTTTTTTTGTCATCCTGGAGAAGGTTCTCATTGAAGCCCTGTCCATGAAGAGTGTCGACGATCACCTCTTGGGAGTCGCGCCGAAATGAGTGCGTCATATACAGGACCTTCAGATTCAACCAATTGAAATAGATATAGAAACACTTCGTTTGTGATCTCGTTTATCGCCAAACAAAATCAACACGCGCGAAGCCTATGACCATTATCAATGCTGATGACTAACTCCTGGCTCCCGCCGTACTCGAGCACATTGCTCGGCTGGCCGCTCAACCACGACTTCTAGGGCGCATTTTTACCGCCCACACCGTAGTCCTCCAACGCCCGGCTTGCCGGGCGTTGTGCCATCTGCCAGGCAGTAGGCGCAACAGGACTACCTCCTAAGCGTCATTGGCCCACATTTTGTCAGGGATATAATGACTCCCCTATACGACCGCAGGGGAAGAGCCATGGGCAGAAAGCCGGACAGGATCACCGCGATGCAGCAGATCATCGACGCCGTGAAGCAAGAATTCCCGCTCTATCAGCCGGATACCTTCAAATGTGGACCCGACAACACCTGCATCGGCTGCCCCAAGAAGCTGATGGAGCTGGTGGACACCGACCTCTCCTACTGGCAATACCAGATCGATCGCGGCATCCCGCCCAGCTTCGACGAGATCCAGCGCTTCGGCAAGATGTGCAAGAACATCCGCCGGGCCCTGGTGCGCAACGGCCGCATCCCCGCCTGATTTCGCATACACCTTGATCACCCATAGACGGCCCTCCGACGAAGGGGCCAAGGAGCAGACCATGACTCAGGAAAGGATCCAGACCCAATACCGACTCGGTGGCCCCTTCGCCAACCAGGCCGAGCTGGCGCAGGCCATCGCCCTGGCCATAGAGGCCCACAAGCGGGACTTCTTCCCCCTGCTGGAGCGGCTGGTGGATGAGGGGAACCCCGGTGTCCACCTGAGCCAGGAGCACCCGCCGCGGGTGCTGGGCATCGAACTTGACCAGAGTGGTATCCAGGGGCTGGCCCAGCTCGGCTACGAGTCCAACTTCTTCGAGGGTTGCCTTATCGTCGACAAATATGATCAGCACCAGATCGACCTGCCCTTTTGCCTCGAAGGGGATCAGCTGACGTTCGATATCGAGTTGCCCATCGCCTGGAATTTCAATAACTGAGGGGTTCGCGATCTCGCCTGGCATCATCACAATAAAGGAGCCTTGCCGGCTCCTTTTTCAATGCTCCCCGCAGATGGCAGGCGAGGCGGTTGCGACCCCTCTGCCCGCGTCAGGTGAGATAGTAACGCCACGACCTGATCGGCTCTGCGTAGCCGACCCGGATGCAGAAGGGGGCAAGCTCGTGATTGGCCTGCTCCAGGCTGAGGGTCTGGTGGGTATCCTCCCGACACCACTGCACGAACTCGTCGCTGTTGAAGCTGTAGTGATCCCCGTGAAAGACCCCGTGGGCCTCGATAAGCCCGATGGCTTTCTCCGTTTCCATGTTTGGCCTCCTGGCACTGTGCTGTTCCTTTCAAGCTTAGCGAGCAGAGGCAACTTGCGGGACATCACCAACCACACCCTTGATCCATAACAATTGGCAAAGGGGAGAGCAAGCCACTACAGCAGAAGCCATCGACCAGTAACAGAGCCTTAAATAAAACAGAGGCAAGTAGGGTCGATTAGCGAAGCGTAATCGGCCGCACCGGTTATCCGGTCGCGAGCAGGCAAAAGAGAAAGGACGTAGGGTGCAATAAGCGAAGCGCATTGCACCGGCAACCTCGCGGGGTCAATAACGGTGCAATGTTACCTCCCCTCACCCTAGCCCTCTCCCAAGGGGAGAGGGAACAAGTGGCTGCCAACCTTTGCCGTAGCTGTCACGCCATTCCAAAATCGCTGCGATCTGGGCTCCCTTCTCCCCTCGCGGGAGAAGGGTCGGGGATGAGGGGGATCAAGCCATCACAACAGAAGCCATAGACAAGCTACAGGGCGCTGAATCCAACAGGGGCGGCAGGGTCGATTAGCGAAGCGTTATCGACCACACTGCAATCTCCGTGGTTATGGACATTTGAGCAGATGGATTACCAGCAGAATGACTACAACCTTTTTCGCGAACGTCTGATTACGCTTCGCTAATCAGACCTACGGCTCTATCAAGACATAGCCATTGATATTCCAATTAGATTTATGATAATACTGTGTCACATTTTTTTCAGTATAAACACCAAGCCATCTTCTATTCTAATAATTTTCCTTAACCTGTAGATGTCTACAAGTACTGCGTCTTAAATAAAGGGAAAGAAAAATGAAAAAAGCAAAAGAAAAAATAATCCTAATGTTGCTAAAGCATATTCTAAAAAGAGCTTCATCAGACAAAATACCACGTTCCGGAAATGAAGGTGAGCGAGTTAATTGCTATACAGCAATAGCATATAAAGATCATGAAGGATTAATAATAAGACACTACTCTGAAGGTTATCTAGTTTGTTTAAACCGACATTCCGCACCTGA
>NZ_CDBZ01000177.1 GCF_000819985.1 Aeromonas media
ATGGGCGCGGTGCTGCACAAATTCAAGCAATCATCCAAGAAAAAGACCGAGCAGGCCTTTGCCGAACATCGGGACTATTTGCTGCGTGATATCGACCACCTGACTGCCCAGCTGGCCGAGATCACCACCCTGCAGACCCTCAAACCCTATCTGGCGGCCCGCTGGGATCAGAAGCAAATGAGGTGGGATGAGGAAGAGGACGATATGGAATGGCTGTTTAGGTAATGGCCAGCGGTGACCGACCATCTCATCAAACAATCAAGGCGCCACTGGCGCCTTGATTGTTTTCACACTGCTGGTTTTTACACTGATCGTGCTATCGGATAGCCAGCCTTAAATCAGGGTCACCTGACGCGCTTTGGCATCAGGCGCCAGCGCCTGTTCCTCATCGTGGATAGTTGTGAAGGGCTCAGGGGAAATGGCGGCTGCCGATGCGATTTTGCGCTGCTGATATTGGGCCAGACGCAAGTCCAGCAGCTCTTGCACCATGCGATGCAGAGGATCGATATCCTCCTCACTCACCGCGAAGCGTGGGCAGAAGCGATCCTCCCTTACCTCGAACCAGTACTCCCCCTTGGCGCCTGGATTGCCGCCACTGCTGAACTTGATCGGATTGCTCTTCCAGTAACTGAGCCAAGCCGGGCTGTCGGCGCTCAGGGCTTGCTGCTTGGCCGGCAGATCGAGACGGGCCAGCTCGGGATGCCGCTCGAACAGGTAACGGGAGTGGCTGGCCAGCGCTGCCAAGGTGGGTGGCTCACGCAGACCGTCGAGTTCGAGCAAGGCCAATAGCAGGATCAACTTGAAGCTCTTGTTGAGCGCGGTGTTCTCCACCCCCGCACGCAGAAAGTCGCCGTGCCGGTTCAGCACGCGCAGCTCCTCCTCCCCCAGATCGCCAGCTTGGGCGAGCAGCTCAAACCAGCCCCCCTGTTTTTGGGTATCGAAACGCAGTTGCTCACCCAGCCGGGCAACCCAGGTTTGCCGCGCAGTGGGACGATAACCGAGGTACTCCTTGAGGATCTGATAGGTCTCAAGCAGAGTCGGTTGCTGCTGCCTTTTTAACAGCGCTAGCAACGGAAGCAGCTTGGGATCCAGATTGATAAAACAACCTGCCGCCAGCGTCATCGCCCTGTTTGCGTGCGTTGGCGAGTAGGTCAATTGCGTTTGCAGCAGCTGAGGCTTGTAGAGACACGCCTTGTGATTGCCCACCAGATCGATCACCACCAAGCGTTCTTTGCCTTGATAGAGGCGCAAGCCCCGCCCCAACTGTTGCAGGAACACGATGCGCGACTCGGTGGGACGCAGCATCAGCACGGTATCGATGGCGGGCAAGTCGGTGCCTTCGTTGAACAAATCTACCGAGAAGATGATATCGAGCTCGGCGGCGGCCAATTGCTCCTGGGCGGCTTGTCGCCCCTGACGGGAGCCCGCATAGACGGCTACCGCCCGCACTCCGGCTTGCTGGAAGACGCTGGCCATAAAATCGGCATGACGGGTCGAGATGCAGAAGGCCAGCGTGCGCTGCTGGCGTAAACGTCGCCACTGGCTAAGGGCGTGCTGAGCCCGCTTCTGACTGGCGAAGGCACTCTCCAGCGCATGGGGGTCAAACTGACCGTTGCGCCAAGGCAGCGCGGCATAGTCGATAGTGTCATCCAAAATGCCGTGATAGGTGAGCGGCACCAGCATCTTTTGCTCAATGGCGAGCGCCAGCCCCCGTTCAAAGACGAGATTGTTGTCGCACAGCGCCAGAATATCGGCCTGATCGGTGCGGTCAGGGGTCGCGGTCAGCCCGAGCAGGAAGCGGGGCTTGAAGTGGTTTAGCAAGCGCCGGTAGGAGGGTGAGGCGGCATGATGAAACTCATCGACCACCACGTAATCGAAGTGATCCGGTGCAAAGCGCAGCAGATGCCGACTCTTGCCCAGCGTCTGGATGGAGGCAAACAACCAGTCGGCCTCATCCTGCTGCTGACCGTGATAGAGGCCAGAATTTGCCTGCGGCGCCATGTGCAAGAAGGTCTGGCGCGCTTGGGTCAGGATCTCCTCCCGATGGGCAACAAACAGCAGGCGGGCCGCCTGCATCTGGCGCACATCAAAAGCCGCGAGCCAAGTCTTACCAAGGCCGGTCGCCATGACCACCACGCCCCGTTTATGCCCCTGTGCCCGCGCGGCTTGCAGCGCCATCAGCGCCTCTTGCTGCACGCTGTTGGGGATGGGGGCTTCACGCAGCTGCTCGGCGCTGCTGCGATGATCCCCGGTGAGCACCCGCAACTCCCGCAGCGCGCTCTGCCGATAGCGAGCGAGGTAGCCATCTATCCAGTCGTGGGTAAGGAGCACGACCCGCGCGTCTTGCGCCAGCCGCTCGATTTGAGCCGCGAGCTGACGCAGGCTGTGATGCGGCTCGCTGGGTCCGCTCGGCTCAGCCCTGAGCGACCAGTTCCACTCCAGCGACTCGGTAAGGGCGGCGGCAGAGATATTGCTGGAGCCGAGAAACGCCTGACCACCGAGCACCGCTGGCGACCCTTCCTGGCCAACTTGCTGGCCTAGGTACTGGGCTGCGTGCTGGACAAACAGATAGGACTTGAGGTGAAAACCGCGATTGCCCTGACTCTGGTAGATCAGCGCGCAAGAGCGAGCGGGATCAAATTTGAGCAACTCGCGCAGCGCCACCGGCTGGGTCACCTCCAGATAGTCCGAGGTGATCACCCGAAGCCGTGCTCCTCGCGCCAGCGCCTCGTGCAGGGCACCGCGCAACAACACCAGCCCGCTTTGGCGAATAAAGGAGACACACAACTCAATGCGGCTACCCTCGCCACAACGGGCGATGGCGTCCAGCAGATGTGGCAACAGGGGATCGTTGAACTCCGGATCCCCCGCCTCTCCCCCGCTGATGAGCACGGGTGCACTCATGACCCGACCTTGCGCACGATGGCGTTAAGCCAACACTCCTGCTCGCGGCCGGGGCGTCGATCCGCAGTCTGCCAGATCTCGACCTCGCTCAGCGGCAACGGCGTTATCAGGGCTTGCAGCCCCGCCTCATCCAACTGGGTGAAGGCTCGGCCATCGCGCTCGGTCTCGTCTACCCCATATTTGAACGAGCAATAGAGCAGACCACCGTCGGCGAGTTGCTGGCACAGATGGACCATTACGGCATCCAATTCGGCACGGGGAACATGCAGCAGACTGGCACAGGCCCAGATGGCATCGACCGGCGCGGGAGCCACGAACTGATCGAAACGGCACAGTTGCACCGGCTGACCAAGCAGGCGCTCGGCGCGCAGGGCCAGCTCCGCGCTGGCATCGAACGTAGTGACCTGAAAGCCCTGCTCTCGGAAGTAGAGACTGTCCCGACCAGAGCCGCAGCCCGCATCGACGATATGAGCGCCGGGAGCGAGCAGAGGCAGGAAGCGCTGGTAAAGCGGCTGCATATCGACCGACAGCGTGCCTTCGACGAAGCTATCTGCGTGTTGGTTGTAGTAATCGATAGACATAGTAAGCAGGCACCTAGCAGAAAACGCTCAGATTAACAGAGAGTTAGGGGTAAAAAATCGAGTCAGTGCCATTTCAGACAATCCGCAGTACGGGAAGGCCAACTGGCACCTTCTTCGCTATTCATAAATGTTCTATTGACCCTAACGGCGCTCAGTTCATGCTATCAAAAAGAGTGTTATTCTAAGCCTGAGAGCACGGTAGCTCTATGAAGCCAGATCACCAAATCGATCATTTCTACTATTTGGCCAAGATGTACGCTGCGTCAGCGATTCATCATGGCGGTCTAATAGATCAGAACCACAGTCTGGGTTCACTTTGCGCCCAACACTGCTGGCGGTGTGCTCTGCCCATCACATCTAACTTGCCCCAAGGAGTTGGTGCGACAAGTTGTGCCATTGGAGGACCGCAGGTTGCCGAGGCTATCTTTACGCCAGGTGACGGTCTCGCCGGTGCTGGGATTGCTGACCCGTACATTGCCTAGACTATCTTTGCGGTAAGTGGTGCCTTCGCTGCTGCGCACATTGCCGAGAGAGTCTTTGCGCCAGGTGGTGCCGCTTTGCGAATCCCTGACGTTGCCGAGACTGTCCTTGCGCAGGGTGCCGCTATTGCCATCATCACACTGGTAGCGGGTATTACCGAGGCTGTCTTTGCGATAGGTACAGTCGGCGGCCCCGGCACTCTGGACCACCAGCAGTAACAGGGCACCAGCTAATACGCCGAGCGGGGGTAACGAAGGTGACATAAACATGCTCCTTGGTTGGGGCTGACTGGGACTCTCTTCAAGCGGGTCCAGTATATGCCGCCTCAATACCCATGCCGATACTGGTTACATACACATGTCGCATTTTGGAGCAGATGCGGGGTGTCTGATCACCGAGCCGGCGTTTATCGGCGGGGT
>NZ_CDBZ01000178.1 GCF_000819985.1 Aeromonas media
CTCGAAAAGCTACAGGCAAAAATCGACAAGCAAGCCCTCAACGGCCGCGATATCTATCAGCGCTTCACCAGCGAAATAGAACCCCTTGAGCGTCAACAATGCGAGCTCATCTTTGCCCTCACCAAGCGACTGACCGACTTTACGGCCCGCAAGAGCTTTACCCAGTGGCAACGGGAGACCTTGCACCACTGGATCCACGATCTCATCAACTATCTCGAGTCCAATCCGTTTCGTGGCGAGATGGATTTGGCCCCCCTCTATCACCAAATCCAAACCAATACCGCCCTGCACATGGATGACGAACAGCTCGACTATCAGTGTGATGAACTTACCCATATGCTGATGGAAACTTGTGGTCACTGCCCCGAAGACATCGACACCTTGCGCGATATGGTCAAAAACCCCGATCTGTTGCACGAGTACCTGATAAACGCGGCGCAGCAGAAAATGGCCAACGGGAGTGACACCGCTGGTGAGGAAGAGGATGCCCTCTTCGACGATGATGAGTTGTTCGCCGATGAGTCCCCCTTCGGCGCTGAGCAGCAAGATGCTTTTGCCCACACGCGCACCCGTCGTGAGCAAGAGGAAGAGGCGCGCATCGAACAGTTGTTCAGCAAATCCAGCCTCAAGCAGCTCTATCGCAAGCTCGCCCTGGCGCTGCACCCGGATCGGGAACCCGACCCCGCCATGCAGGCGGAAAAGACCCGCATCATGGGCCAACTCAGTCAGGCTTGGGAAAACAAAGAGATGTTCACCCTGTTGCAGCTGGCCCACGCCCACCTACCCGAGTTCGATAACCTGCTCAGTGACGAGAACCTTGCTTACCTCAACCCGATGCTGAAACGCCAGCTACGCGAGCTCGAAGTCAGCTACTACGGCGGGCAAGACGGGCTGATGGGCGCGGTGCTGCACAA